>JABDPQ010000158.1 GCA_013042695.1 Desulfobacterales bacterium
GATATGACCATTCAGTTCCCGAGGGGAGAACTAACATCGCTGGTGGGACCTTCCGGCTGTGGTAAAACAACACTTTTAAAAATTATAGCGGGTTTACTTGAACCGACATCCGGAACTGTCACCGTGAACGATATACCAGTTACAGGACCCGGCAAGGAACGAGCCTTTGTTTTTCAGGATTTTGCCCTGATGCCGTGGGCGTCGGTCATGCGCAATGCGGCTTTTGGTCTGGAGTTGCAAGGTGTCCCTAAATCTGAACGAGAAGCAGTTGCAGAGAAGTATATTGATGCTGTAGGTTTGACAGGATATGAGAATCTCTTTCCACATGAACTATCCGGCGGAATGCGCCAGCGTGTTGGGTTGGCCCGGGCACTTGCGGTAAATGCTGACGTTCTTTTGATGGATGAGCCTTTTTCAGCAGTTGATGAACAAACCCGGAGAAAATTTCAGGAAGACTTGCTGGGTGTTATTAAAGATGAGGGCAAAACATTTATATTCGTTACCCACTCAATAGAAGAGGCAGTATACGTCTCCGCGAGTATTGCTTTGTTGCTGCCACGGCCAAGCCGTGTTTCTGAAATCATCAGGCCCGATATTAATCGCGATATTTCTCCTGATGCCATTCGCCGAGATCCGGTCTATTTAGACATCGTTGAGCGAATTTGGCAGGGACTGAGAACCTATGTTGAATAAAAGGGAGAAAGAAAAACGATGAAAATTTTTGGAATAAAAATTCCGATGATGGCTTCGTTGATTATCTGGGCAATCGTTTGGGAAGTTGTCGGTCAGTTGGAGTTGTCGATATTGTTGCCGCCTTTTAGTCATATTGTTATCAGACTATTTGAAATTGTTCCGACGATGGTATTTTTTAAGGCTTTTATGATAACGGCTAAGTGCTTTCTTATCGGAACTGTAATCGCCATCGTCTTAGGGATACCTATTGGGGTTCTTATGGGCAGGTCGATTGTTGCTGACCGAATGCTATTGCCCTGGGTTAATATGTTTTTAAGTGCACCACTGACGGCTCTTGTTCCGGTATTGATGACTTTGTTCGGATTCGGTACGAAGACGATTATCCTCACAACTGTGTTATTTGCTATCTGGATTATCGTGCTTGATGCCCGCGCCGGGGTAAAAAATATAACCCCTTCGCTTATTGATATGGCAAAATCTTTTCAGGCCACCTATTGGCAGGCTTTTACCCAGGTTTATGTATGGGCAGCGTTACCTGAAATTCTTGCCGGCATACGCCTTGGCTGTATACGTTCAATAAAAGGCGTAATTATCGGTCAACTACTCGTTTCGGTAGTTGGCTTTGGCCGACTGTTCGAACTCTATTCTACTAACTTTTTGATGGAGCATATGTGGGCTTTATTGTTTGTATTGTTCTTCTTTGCCTTCCTGATCGCTGAGGGACTTGGGGTGCTTGAGAGAAAATTTGAATACTATGCCGCATCGCGTCACTAAAGAAGAATAAAAGAAAGAAAAGAGGATGATTGTATGGAGAATAAATATTTCCAGGAAGATAAGTGGTGTGTGAGTCATTATAATTTTAGCGCTGAGGTCACTTCACAGTTCGATCTGCCTGAGAAAGTTGAGATTCATGACGCCACCCTGCGTGATGGGGAACAGACTCCCGGAGTCGTTTTTAGAAAAGACGATAAAGTTCGAATTGCCCAGAAACTTGATGAAGTAGGTGTTGAACGGATCGAGGCCGGAATGCCGGCTGTTTCTCAGGAGGATTTTGATGCCATAAAGGCTATCAGCAAGCTCGGATTGAATGCACAGATCTTCACCTTTGCTCGTGCGCTTCCGGTTGATATCGATAAGGCGATAGACTGCGGTGCTGATGGAGTTATCATTGAAATTCCTATCGGTTACCCCAAACTTAAATATCAGTTTGGTTGGACCTGGGAAGATGTGTTTCGCAAAAGTATCGATTGTATAAATTATGCACGTGAGAAGGGTCTTTACGCCGTCTATTTTCCTTATGATACCACGCGGGCCAGGGACGAAGATCTGACCAACCTTCTCACCGGTATTATGAAAGAATCCCCACCAGACTCTATCGGTGTGGTGGATACCATGGGCTGTGCGTTGCCCGAGGCGATTAAATATATGGTTCGCAAGGTAAAAGCCTTGACCGGATTGCCGGTAGAGATTCATACCCATAATGACTTTGGTATGGGTGTGGCCACAGAACTCGCCGCGGTCACTGCAGGTGCAACTGTCGTCCATTCATGTATTAACGGACTTGGCGAAAGGACAGGCAATGCTGCCCTGGAAGAGCTTATGGTCGGTCTTGAGGTTCTGCTTGGCTACAGTACAAATTATAAGTTTGAGGCAATTTTGTCTCTTTGCAAGCTTGCGGAAGAACTTTCAGGAGTAGCGCCTGCCACAAACAAACCCATAATCGGCAAAGGCAATTATACCAGAGAATCCGGTATTGGTGTTGATATGGTGATGAAAAAGCCGCTGTCCATGTTTGCGACAGCCCCACAGTTTTTCGGTCGTGAAGGAGAGGTGGTGCTTGGCAAAAAAAGTGGCAAAGCATCCATCACCTACTCCCTTGAAAAACTCGGCGTTGAAAATACTAGTGATAAAGTGGTTGCCGAAATATTGTCAGAGGTCAAAGAACGGGGAGCTGAAAAAAGAGCCCTGCTTACAGCCGAAGAATTTAAAGAAATTGTGGATCGGAAGGTAAGCTAATCGTAAATTAACTTGTTTTCTTTGCCAGTCTTTCAACTCCATCAAAAAAAATCTGACAAAGCTAGAATCTAACTGCTTGAATGTTTTTAAAATGCCGAAGAGAAGATCAATCTTCAATATTGAATCGCGCTACTTCAGTCTCTCCGGGGAGGTATTCACCGACAGGAACAAGTTTTTTATTGAATTTGGCGCAATCAACGATGATCTTCCATAACGAATCAAGCTCTGTGATTTCCTGAGGATTCTCCGGTTTTAGTTCAACAAGTGTATTTTCTATTGTAATTCTCATACATTTCCCTCTCGCGTTTCAGCTTTAAAATGAAAGAACTCTGGTATCCTTTATTACTTATTTGTAGAAGGTTTAACACACACAATTATAGTTATGAGGAAATCTACATAAACATATAGTACCAATAATGCAGGTGATCGTAATTACCAGTATCAATGCAAGAAATGGTGATTTTAGTGGTGGGTTTCTGGCGATGGAGAAAAAGAGTGACAAGTATGTATTGAAGATTACTTTTCACTGAAGCGTGTTACCAAAGTTATTTTTTATCAAGATAAAATTTAATAAGGTTTTCTATAATGACCTCATTTATTCCCGAAGCCTTACCCGTCTTAATTGGCAGCTTGCCGTTTAGCGACCATGCAGAGGCTGACAATCTTATCTTTGAATACACGCCCGATATTCCATTGTGGTCTCAATTGCCCAAAAACAAAAATGAGGGAATGCTTCTGCAGTTTCTCCCCGGGCTGCCGGGAGTTACCGAGAAAGAAGATAAAGTTTATATCGATCTTGAAAACGGTGATTTTGAAGCGGATTTTCTCGCTTTTTTTGAGGATTATTTGATGATTACCGAGGATGGTGCTGCCCTAGAGGATTCAAGATTTGCCATGTCTGCCCACGAGGCGGGTGGCTTTTTCACCTTCTTAGCAAGCGCCAGGATGCATCAAGCACAGCTCGTCGCGCTGAAAGGCCAGTTAACTGGTCCTATCACCTTTTGCACTGGCCTGGTTGACCAGGATGGTAGAGCTCTTTACTATGATGAGCAGATGCGCGACGCTGCCCTTAAACTTCTCGCTTTGAAAGCTCGCTGGCAGACGAAGAAAATGGCAGAAATTAAGGAAAATCCATTGATCTTCTTTGATGAGCCTGGTCTTGCTGGTTTTGGGTCTTCGGCATTTATCACCATAACGGAAGATGATATCAAGGCCTGTTTCAATGAGGTCTGCCAGGCAGTGCATGATGAGGGTGGGTTGGCAGGAGTGCACGTGTGTGCCAACACCGAGTGGTCGATACTTTTTGAATCACCCGTTGATATTATCAGCTTTGATGCCTATGGCTATTTCGACAAGTTAATACTCTATCCGCAGCAGTTAGTCTCTTTTTTTGAGCGTGCAGGAATTATCGCCTCAGGTATTGTTCCCACTGC
>JABDPQ010000162.1 GCA_013042695.1 Desulfobacterales bacterium
CCACACAACCGGTGAAAGACCAACCAACGACTCCTGCAGCAGATGCCATGCTAACCCTGTACCTGCCGACGACGTATCCTGTTCCGGTTGCCATGAAGAAAAGCAGTCCGTAACAACTCTAAGCAGCGTTAGCAACAGTAACTTCTATCATATTGATAAACCGAGCCTTAAAGGTGCTCTACATCTGCAATGTGTGGGGTGTCATCAATCTGAGAGCGGCCCTACCGCCTGCCTTGACTGCCATGGCTTCACCCCGGCTGGAGAAAAACGTTTTAAAATAAGAAAATAGAATGTCCTCTTATCTGTGTCAGGCAATCATAAAAGGAGACGGCAATGGCAAATAAAATAACTCGAAGATCGCTGCTCAAAAGTGGCGTAGCCGGGTCAATAGCAGCCCTGCTGCTTCGCCCAAAACCCAGCAAAGCGCACCAGATAAAAACATATCAGAATTCCATGGGGGTTTTGGTCGACCTGACTCGCTGCGTCGGATGCAGAAGCTGCGAGGCCGCCTGTAATGCTGAACAGAATATGCCGCCGCCGGCCAAACCATTCACGGATCAGTCCGTTTTTGACGGGGAAGTGCATGGTCATAAAAGACGTACGGATGAAAACAGTTTAACCGTGGTTAACCGCTATGATGTTCCCGGTATTGACCATCCACTCTTTCGAAAAGTTCAGTGCAATCACTGCCAGGAACCCGCCTGTCTCACTTCTTGCTTTGTCGCGGCTTATACTAAAACACCTGAGGGAGCCGTAATCTACAACCAGGATGTCTGTGTAGGCTGCAGAACCTGCATGATTGCCTGTCCTTTTTATATCCCCACATTCAGATATTCAAGTGCATTCGATCCCAGTATCGTCAAGTGCATTTTTTGTTACGACACCAGGCTTAAACACGGAAAACCTCCGGCTTGTGTAGAAGCGTGCCCTCAAGAGGCTCTGACTTTTGGCCAACGTAAAGATCTGATCAAGATCGGCCGGAGGAGAATAGAGACCAACAAAGACCAATATGAGGACCATATCTATGGTGAGTATGAGGCCGGAGGCACATCATGGCTGTACCTGTCAAGTGTACCCTTCGAAAAAATTGGCTTCGACATATCAATTTCCCATGTACCTATAATTGATCATGTAAAGAATTTTTTAGGCATCGTGCCAATGGTCCTCACCATCTGGCCAGCTCTCTTCACCGGTTTCCACCTTCTGGCAACCCGAAAAGAAAAACGCGCAAAAGACAAAAGTACTATTAAGCAGGAGGTGGGATAATGAAAATGTTTGCATCCCAAAATATAAATTTACCGGTCATTGGATCAAATAAAAAAGACGGCACCAGATGGGGTTTGAAAGAGCGACTACTACTTGGCCTCACCTTTGCCGAATACAAGCAACAATTTCAGCGGAACCCCGTAAACTGGCTGTTGTTTCTCATATTTTTTGTAGGCGTCCCACTACTCCTCCAGCGTTACATATTCGGCCTCGCATCAGTAACTCATGGCTCTAACGATTATCCCTGGGGACTCATTCTCGGATTTGGTCTGTTTGGCATGGTACCTTTATCTGCATCCGGTTTTCTCCTCGGTACCACGGTGAGTCTCTTCGGTCGAGAAGATTTTCACCCTATTGAACGATTGGCACTGCTTAACGGCTTACTCGGCTATTTTTTTGCTGTTGTTTATCTGGAAGTGGATCTCGGTATGCCGTGGCGGCTGCCGTATCCCATGGTTGTCTCCTATGGTACAGGAGCGGTACTTTTTCTTGTCGCCTGGCATGTCGCTACCTACCTCTCTGTACAGATTGCCGAAGTACTGCCTGCTCTGTTTGAGTGGCTCGATAAACCTAATTGGAAATATTACATCAAGCGAATCACCCTTGGACTGACTATATCTGGCATTATCCTATCTACCTTGCATCAGGGAGCGCTCGGTGCTCTTTTCACCTATGCTCCGAGCAAAATACATCCGCTCTGGGTGTCCACTGAGTTTCAATGGATTCATTTTCTCTGTTCTGCCGTTTTTGCCGGGCTGTCCATGGTAATCGTCAGTTCAACATTGATTAATAAATTCATGCATTGGCGCTGCGGCAAAGCTTTTAGAGAAAACCTCGACAAAATGACCCTTGGAATGGCCAAAGGGGCCTCCTATGCGATGATCACCTACCTGGTCATAAAACTGGTGGCAATAGCTCATGGTAGAGATTGGGAATATCTCCTTACCGGCTGGGGGTTGTACTATCTTCTAGAAATAGGTATCGGAGTGGTTTTACCTATGATGATGTTTGCCAAAGGGGCACGTGACGGCTGGGTTGGGTTGGTCAGAGTCGCTGCCTTTATCACGGTTATCGGAATAATCTGGAATCGTCTCAACACCTCACTTGTCTGTTTCAACTGGCAAATGTATCACGAAATACCTCATTGGAAGGAGGTCTGGCTGACAGTGACTCTCTATGCTCTATATTTTATTACCTATCGATTTATCGTCTACCGATTGCCGATTGTTTTCGACTGGAAGGAATCCGAAGGATAATGAAGAGTGTAAGAATTTAACCCAGTTCTACAATCACTAATACACGCTTTCGCAATGACTGACGCCATGAAAAAAGACGATATTACTCCAGGTTTTTTTGCACGGCTATCACTGAAGAAGCTCATTCAAATTGCTCTGCTGTCAGCAGTTTTCATACTGCTGATAGTTTTCACCCTGGCTGTCCGGGAATGGCATATTCATGCCCATAACTCCAGACTGCTTGAAGAGAGCAGAGTTATTAGGGCCCATTCTGGGGAGTTCAGCGAATATATCATTGAACAGTTTCTTAGCAATCAGAACATCAATATGGAGGAAATGGAATATGAGGCTTCTAAAATCGGGGAAAAGGGTTCAGATCTGGCTGCCCAGACTTTAATCCCAGAAGAGTTCAAACTTCTGTTGGTCAGTCGCAACGATATGACAAAACTGATGGCCCGGGTACGTTTACTATCAGCAGAAGCTGATGGAGAAGAAAGACATCTTGCAATTTACCGAATGTTGCGTGACATCAACCACAGGATCGCAAAATTTGATGAGGGTTTCGACAGATACGTCCAGCAGCAATGGCAAGCTGTACAAAACCTTCTACGTGGCTTCCTCGCACTAGCAACCATGTTTTTGACAATGTTGCTCTTTTTCTTACATGTTTACGTAACCCGACCTTTTTTTGAACTGGTTAGTGACATCAGAGAAGCTCTTGGTAAAAAAGATTCAGATCGCGAGACTGTCGATTCAATTCTGGCTATAGCTTACCTCAGCCAAAAGGTTCGCACCGAACTCGCTGCCTGCACTCTTTATAAAAATATGCTCCAAACAATACCGGATCCTGATCCAACCGCATACAATCAGAAGCAAACGGGAGGAATGGTTTGGAAACTTGCTGCTCCACTGCTGCAACAACATCCGCACTACAAGGAGGTATCAATATCTTTTTTTAATGATGCTGAAATCAGTAAAAAAATACCAGATTATCTGCGTGAAGAAGTACAGAGTCGAGGAGTTGTTGTCTTTCTGGAAACAGATGATCTGACTTTCTCCCGGATCAGGAAAAATTTACTCTATTCCGGCGAAATACACGCCGGAATTTGTTTTTCAATATCTTCTGCTGCCGGCATATCGGGTATGGTCACTATCCTCAGTGATGACCCTGATTCCTTTTCTGACCAGGAAATGGCTGCTCTGAGTTCTCTGCTTCGATTTCTCGAGTATATCGATGCTTATGGCGCTTTAGAAAACAGCGGCGAAATTGGCTTGGGACTGGAGGAACTCCGTGTAACGAGTCTCTCCCTGTTGAATGAGCTTCCACCACATCGGGAATGTCATGATATCATGAATCACGCCAACGGTATTATCAACTGCGCTCAGATTCTGAGAGATCAGGAGATTAATCCCGATCTACAGCAAAGCGAAAATCAAAAGGTTATGACAGATCTATGGGAAAGTGGGCAAAAAATCGCGGCTACGGTTAACCGACTCAGGTCCTTGCAGCAATTGTATTCCAACCCTGCTGCAACTGTTGAAGATGCGATCACACTTCTGGTTTCCTGGCTTGAACTGCAGTTCCCAGAAATTTCACAAATACTGGAGAAAAAAGCGATACTCCCGCTCCCCCCTGTCAATATTCCGGGAAAAGACCTTTTTTTCGCCATGGCCCTTCAGGCAGAACAGCTCATCCCCAAACCAGGTCGTGATTATGGCTCCTGCATATTCAGCAAACTGGCCATTGAAGCCGACATACAATCAGAAGCAAAAGTTATCATCAAAATGATTTTACGGTCAAAACCAGGAGAATTATCTGGCTCCGACCAGGATGCTGCAACACATATGCGCAGGCGCATCTGCAAAGGGTTATTACGCTGTTATGACGGTGATTTTGAAGTCTCCCAGACAGAAGATCAAAAACTAACCTATCGCTTCATACTCAGACAAGCTGCTATCTAGCATGCTCAGTTTACCACAAATGAGATTGCTGCCGCGTCAGTGATTTTATGAGAAAGCTCCTCATAAACGGTGATCCATTCCGTACATAATTTTCCTCGGACCCTATCCACAATACTATACAACAATAGTGTATAAGTGTTGCATAGCATTCATATGCTTATGCAACACTTGTGATCACGCCACCCCTTTTTCTCTTTTCATGATCAGCCAAAAAAACAGATTAATATAATATTATCAATATATTAATCATAATATTTTTTTCTGGCACATGGCCTGCAATCATAAAGATAAACAAGGATCAACAACAACAGATCACACCAATCAACCCACAGACCTGGAGGACATTATGAAATCCTCAACCACCATAAACGGAAAAACTACGGTAGATGTAACTGAAGAAGTAATGAGTTTTAGCCTTAAGGTTGGCGCTGTGTTGAGTGCA
>JABDPQ010000165.1 GCA_013042695.1 Desulfobacterales bacterium
TTTGGTGCAACCGAGGTGGTGGATCTGAGCTGGAAAGACATCTTCGACAGTGATGCCTGCACCTTGTGTAAGCGCTGCCAGGATCGTTGTCCCGCCTGGAATACCGGTAAGCCGCTGTCACCGATGAAGGTAGTAAATCAGATTGGTGAAGCGGCCTTTACCAACCCAGAGGCCAATCTGGTTGGGACTATCACTAAGGATGTCCTATGGTCCTGTACAACCTGTAGAGCCTGTCAGGAAATTTGTCCCGCCTCGATTGAACATATCAGTAAAATCGTTGACCTCCGACGCAGCATGGTGCTTATGGAAGGTGAGTTTCCTGGTGAGGAGGTAATGACAGCAATGGAGCAGACAGAAGTAAACGGCAACCCGCTCGGGATCGGCTATGCTTCACGGGGAGAATGGGCTGAAGATCTTGGAGTTAAAACTCTTGCTGAAGATCCAGAGGTCGATGTCCTTTATTTTGTCGGTTGCTATGCCTCATTTGACAAACGAAATATTGGGGTGGCCAGGAGTTTTATACAACTTTGTCAGGCTGCAGGCGTCAAGGTGGGCATCCTTGGCAAAGAGGAAAAATGTTGCGGTGAACCAATGCGCAAGATGGGTAACGAATATCTCTACCAGACTCTTGCCATGGAGAATATTGAACTCATTAATTCGTATGGAATCGCAAAAGTTGTCACCAGCTGTCCCCACTGCTTCAATACTCTGGAAAAAGATTACCGTGATCTCGGCTTTGAGCTGGAAGTGCTGACCTATACGGTTTTTCTCGAAGAGCTCATATCATCTGGAAAATTGCATATAAACAGCCAAAAGTTCTCATGTACCTATCATGATTCCTGCTATCTTGGCCGTCACAATGATATGTATACTCCGCCAAGAAAGCTGATTGCTGCCGCAGGCGGGCAGCTGGTTGAAATGGAAAAATGTCTTGATGAGTCTTTTTGCTGCAGCGCAGGCGGTGGGCGCATTCTGGCGGATGAGAATATAGGCGAAAGGATCAACGTCAAGCGGGTGCAGATGGCTGCTGAAACCGGGGCCCCCACCCTGCTTTCTAATTGTCCATTTTGTCTGACCATGTTTGAGGATGGTGTTAAAGGGGCAAATGTTGAAGAGACATTACAGCCAAGAGATATTGCCGAGGTATTGGCAGAACGGCTGGCCTAAACCGCCTGGCGAACATGTACATTTTTCATCACCAGTGATAGCATAGGATTGGAGAAGAAAACAGGGTAAACCATGGTGTACAATATATTTTCTGCATTATCAAATTCATTTGTACCGGGAGCAGTAGCTGAGCAGACCAGCTATTATTTCTCTCTTGGTGATATAAAAAAAACAGTCATTATCTCACCGGATACCTGCAGCATCAGCGACGGCAGGACGGTTGAAAGCGCCGATTGTGTCTGTAAAACAAGCCCTGAATTTTTTGAAAAAATCTGGGAAGAGGGGTATCGCCCCGGGGTGGGCGATTTTCTGTCGGGAACAATTAAATCAAATAATCCTGAGGCACTTCAGCATTTCTTGAAGGCCTTTGGGAAAGAATCATAAAGATGAAAATAGTGGCACTAAGGCATTCTGGATATTGTCTTAATTGCTGGATACCAGGGCAGTTAGCCAAGAGGCAGTAACCCAGCCTATGGAGTACTTGACGGAGATTAAGGTACGCGGTTATCACGCAGATTTTTATGGCCACGTGAATAATGCACGCTACCTGGAATTTCTTGAGGAAGATCGTTGGGCGCACCTTGAGTCAAAAATAGACTTAAAAAAATGGGCCTCGCTCGGTCTGGTATTTCTGGTCGTAAACATCAATGTGAATTACCGAAAGGCCGTGGCTGTCGATGAGGTTTTGCAGCTATCAACGAAGCTTTATAAAGTCGGAAATAGAAGTGCAATACTGAGACAAGAGATACATTTAAAACGTAGTGGAGAAACTGCGGCTGACGCCTTGGTTACCTTTGTCATTCAAGATCAGAGCGGGAGGGCTGTTGCCTTGGAAGGCAATCTTTTAAAAGAGATCGAGAAAATTGGTAAACCTGCTGAATCTGCTGGAAAATAAAGAACAAAACAGTAGAGCCCAGTACAATCTATGGTTAAAAAGCGGCACTGGCTGCTGGTTTAAAGCTTATCGGAGCCTTTCATTGACGACTGGCTGATTATTAACTTGAATTTGGGGGAAAAAATGAAAAAAGCAATTTCAGTAATGGCTATGGCAGCCCTGCTGGCTGCCGGAAGTGCCTTTGCATCAGGGTACCGTATCCCGGAGCAGTCGATAGACTCGACGGCAAAGGCAGGGGCAAATATCGCCTCGGCAACAAACGCGGACGCAACCTATTTCAACCCGGCCAACATGTCG
>JABDPQ010000141.1 GCA_013042695.1 Desulfobacterales bacterium
CACCAACGGCGATAAGATTACGATAGCCGCCCTGACGAAGTTGCTTGATTACCAGAGAACCATCGGCATAGTAAGCTGTCCAGAAAACTGCATCCGGTGCCTTGGATTTAATTCGGGTAACCAGAGCTGATTGATCCTGCTCGCCTTTATTTACTACCTCATAAGCGACAACTTCTTTACCCATGGCAGTCCAGCTCTCGCGTGTCAGCTTGGCAAGGTCCTCTGAGTAGCCGTCACCCTGATGAATGATAGCAAGTTTATTAATGCCTTTTTCCTCAAAAAGGCTGACTGCTGTTTTAACTTGGTCAAAACCGGTAGAGTTAATCTGGAATGCGTTTCCGGGATTGATATCGATCAATTTAGTGGAATTCGCTGCGGGAATGACCAACGGTACTTTTGCGTCACCATAGATCTTCATCGTCGGGAGTGTTGCACCTGAACAGTAGCCGCCAACAACACCCGCAATATCTGAGGAAACAAGTTTACTGGCTGCTGCTGTTGCCTGTTGTGGATCACAGGCAGCATCACCGGTCATGGTAACAATGTTCATGCCAAGTACACCACCTGCTTTATTGATTTCATCAGCAGCGAGGTTAATGGCGTTTTCCATATCTTTACCATAGGTCGCTTCTGACCCGGTTGTCGGTACCATAATACCGATTTTCAAGTCAGCAGCTGTCGAGACCTGCCCAAGCATGAGTATGCCAGCAAGGGTACTACCTACTACAGTAGATAAAAATAAAGATTTCTTCACAGTATCCTCCTATAATACAGTTAAAAATTCGAGCCCTGTACCCTTCTCAGACTGACATTGAATACAGGCCGCCTTAATACTGGCTGAGATAAAGCACCAGTTCCGACACTATAGTCGAGAAAAATATTGTTTGCTTTGCAGAAACAGAAGAAAAGATATTATTTTTATTCATTTTCTGCAAAAGTCCATCTGGTAAGTATTTTAAACACCTCTTTTAAATTAACTTTTTATGCTGCCTGCCAGTGACAAAATGAAGACAGCGAGGTATGCAGTTTAAGCGGTTAGAATTATAAAAAAAACATGTTTTGTCAAGCACCGACAGAGAATTTGCTATTCACCGAGCCATGGACCACGTTTTAGCTGATATAGCTGCCGCCAACCTTAAGCGGAACAGTCAAATTCTGTTTTAGTAAAAAGGCTGTCCGTTCCATGACGTATTCATTTGTGGGTGATGGCAGGTTTTTGAGCTCATAGGGCCGGCCCAGCAGAGCATATGTTGCCACCCCGAGTCGATGATAGGGAAGTAGTTCAATCTCCTGGAGCTTTTTTAGCGGTGCAGCAATGGCAAGAACTGCTAAAAGGGTGCCGTCAGCATCATTAACCCCAGGGATGAGTGGAACACGAAGATGCAGTCCAAAGGGTCGCTCGGAGCGGTCAAGCTTTTTAAGATTGGCGAGCATGAGGCTGTTGTCGACGCCAACAAGTTTCTTGTGTTCTGCGCCATTGGGATGTTTGATATCCACGTATAGGGTATTTAAAAATGGCAGCGTTTTCTCGATACTCTGCCAAGAGGCAAAAAGGCTTGTTTCAATAGCAGTGTCAATGCCCCTCAACCGACACCCCTCGAGAACGCCAGCAGTGAAGTCTGGTTGGAGAAGACATTCTCCCCCGCTAATGGTTACACCGCCACCGGAATGGAAAAAGAAAATTTCATCCTTGCTGATTTCTGCAATCGCCTGGGACACCGTCATTGTTCGACCATATCCTTTTCGGGCTTGCTGGGGACAGGTATCAACACAAAGTAAGCAGTCCGCACACAGGGATTCGTCTGTTATAATGGTATTTTTGAATAATGACAGCGCTCCCACTGGACAATGGGCGACACAGGTGCCGCAGCCATGACAACGATCAAGGCTGTATCCTTTTTCGATAACTGTTCTTTGCGATTCCGGAGTCGAACACCACCTGCAGGTAAGAGGACATCCTTTCAAAAACAGTACAGTTCTGAGGCCTGGACCGTCGTGGATTGAGGATCTTTCGATGCGTAGAATTACGCCTTCAATATCGTCGAGCATTCACCTAGACTACCGAGATGCCGTGTTGGACCGTTCTGCCGATTATCTCGTCCTGGACATCTTTACCAAGCTCAACAAAATAGGCGGTATACCCGGCCACTCTGACAAGCAGACCTCGGTAATCATCAGGATATTGTTGGGCGAGAAGCAATTTTTCCTGATCTATCACATTAAACTGAACATGATAAACACCAAGACTGCACATGCTTTTCAGGAGTGCTATCATTTGGTTTATACCGCTTTCCTCTTTCAGCAAACCCGGCTCAACCTTGAGATTTAAAAGTGTTCCCTGAACAAAACGATCATGTGGTATATTGGCAACGGATTTCAAAACCGAGCCGGGACCATGCAAATCAGTTCCGCCCTCTGGACTGACACCATCGGCCAAAGGCTTCCAGGCTCTTTTACCTGAAGGCAGGGCACCAACTTCCAGACCAAAAGGAGTATTGCCTGAAACAGGCAGGATTCCAGGCGTCATTTTGCCAAATTTTGAATGATAT
>JABDPQ010000169.1 GCA_013042695.1 Desulfobacterales bacterium
CAATAAGACCAAGCATGCCGGCACTGCGCATATCATCCTGATTCATAAAGGCCGGTACCTGAGTAACCATTCTGCTGGTCAGGATATCAACAAGATAAAGATTGTCTGTGATGAGCTTTGATTTATCCTCAGCAGGTGTCGTCTGGCTGTAATTCATTTATTTGTCTTCTCCACCGAATCGTAGAAGTTTTTTCCAGAAGAACTGAATATTGCCTTTTGGTTCTGAGGGTAACACATCAGAAGAAAGTTGTGATGCCAGTGCGCTGAAAGCGGAGGCTATTTTGGATGTGGGATGCAACTCGACAATTACCCGCTGCTTTCTGATTGCATCATTCATCTGTCGATCGTTTGGAATCGAACCGAGATAATCTATTGAGATATCGAGATAGCGGTTAGAGACCATAGTCAATTTGCGATAGACGTCTAAAGCCTCATTTTCATTTGAGACCATATTGACCACAAGATTAAAGTGTTTTTCGTGAAATTGCGTGGAAAGCAGTTTCATCAATGCATAGGCATCAGTGATAGACGTCGGCTCCGGTGTTGTTACGACAAGTATTTCCTGAGCTGCCGTATTGAAGTAGGTAACGTTTTCAGAAATGCCGGCCTCTGTATCGATAAGCACATAATCAAAATTATTGTGCATCGAATCGAGACCTTCGAGAAGCCTCATTTTATGGTGAGATTCAAGACGGATGAAGGTTTGAATACCTGACCCGGCTGGCAGGATCTTAATGCCAAAAGGCCCTTCTACCATGATCGATTGAAGATCTTGTTGTCCCTGAAAAAAATGGTTCAGGTTATAGGTGGGAGTAAGCCCGAAGACGACATCTATATTGGCAAGACCAAGGTCAGCATCGATGATCAGAACCCTTTTACCGGCTCGAGCCAGGGCAAGCGCCGTGTTTGCCACAACTGCTGTTTTACCGACCCCTCCTTTTCCACTGGTGATTGCATATACGCGGGTTACTTGACCATCGTCTTGAAAGGAAACAGCGGCAGGGTCGGATTCAATGGTTCGCAGGGTTTCTGCCTGGTCATGAGCTGGATGGAGGGTATTTGTCATGGTAAAATTCCTTCATTGGATGGTATTACGAGGTTTCCTATGATTTTTTTGTCGATAGTAAGAAGGTCTTCAGGAACCCTTTGACCATTGGCAATATAGGATAATGGGCTTGGGTTCTGGAGTTGAACGTTTAAAAGGACACCAAGATTCAAGCATTCATCTATCTTTGTGAAAATAGTTCGATCAATGTTGAGGATATTAAATTGTTTAATTGCCTCAAGTAGCTCACTTTCTCTTGTTGCAGTTGAAAGTACCAGATGTTTTTCTATATTGTCGTCAGCAGAAAAATATGTTGCCAGATCTTCAATACATACACTATCTTTGGGGCTGCGTCCTGCTGTATCTATTAAGATGAGCTCTTTATCTTCATGTTTTTCAAGAGCCGCGGTGAGTTGGGCAGGAGAGACAACCACCTCAACAGGGATGTGCATGATATCACCGTAAACTTTTAACTGCTCGACTGCCGCAATTCTGTAGGTGTCGATCGTAATCATGGCAATTGAGTTTGAATAATCCCTGAGATACTGCGCTGCTATTTTTGCGATTGTCGTTGTTTTCCCAACCCCCGTTGGACCAACCAGGGCAATACGCCGACGAGACAACGACTGGTTGAATGCAGGTGTACAGATTCTGACGAGCTGAGATATAGTATCTCTTAAAAAGTCAACAAGTTGTTCTGTGCTACAGAGATCTTCGGCTGGTAGGAAATCATCGGCTAAATCGGCCATCGTTGTTGCTGCATCATCAGAAACACCGTTTCTTTGAAGTATCTTGAGCACATTGTCTTTGTTGGAAGTTGCGGGTACAAAGCCAGGACAATCGTTGCTCAGAGATATTTCAGGTGCTTGTTCTGTTGATTTGAGCTGTGAAATCTCGCTCGCCAGAGACGTTACCATGCCTCTGAGCTCATCAATTTCCTGGCCCATGCTGTCAGAAGGAGCAGAAAATTCTTCCTGCAGAAATTGGTTGCTTTTATCTGATCTGAATGTTTCAAAACGATCTTTGTGCAACGCCTCAAGATCAGCAGAGTTAAGCCGGGAAGACTGCTGATTCGCGGTCACCACTTTGTTATTTGTGAGATATG
>JABDPQ010000173.1 GCA_013042695.1 Desulfobacterales bacterium
CCTGTCTCGACACATATGATGATAAAGCGGCTCAGCTTACCAATAAAAAGTGGTATCAAGAACTGCAGGGTGATTTTAAGCAAGCATCACTTTCAGGATATATAAATCTGCAAAAACTAACTGAAAACACTATCGATTTAATTACTCAGACAAATCATGCCCTGAAAGACTTACTAGTGACAGAACTTATCCGCCTGCAAGGCTTTGAAACTATTTTTTTCGGAGTGTGGCAGCAAAACGATCATATCTTTGACAAGACGTTGATCACTTTTGACAGGGAAAAAATAAGAGAGGAGTTCAAAGAATTGGTTGACATCAAACCAACTATCGCCGACTCATACCATTACCTCAGCGCCGATACTATTTGGTACTACTGGACGAATGGTATTCAGCTAGACTCAATGTACAAGCACTTCAAGCAAGAACGGGATTCTTCCGAATACAGTCTCTTTGGCGAGCTAACCGAAGTTATAGCATTAGATCTGGAAGATTTTCTCTCATTAATTGATAATGATTTCACCCTTGCAGTCAAAAATATTCCTGAGTACCAATTTGTACCCGCACCGCGCCTTATGTTTGCTGTAAAGTTGCATAATGTAGCCGCCACCAAAGCAGCCATAGATAAATTACTGAATCATTATGATGTGCCTGTTCGCACGCAAACGGTAAAAAATGTCGAACTAACCTCATTGGGAGGTATTATCAGTACTGGTGAGATATTGCCATCATTTGCCTTGTTCAAAGACTATCTGATTATCTCAAGCAATATCGAGCAAATCAAGGAGTTCATTGCTGGATCAGAAACTATTCCCAGCTTACGATCAAGCAAATATTTTAATGATATCAACACCGGTCTGATTAAAAAAAACAACTCAATTGGATATCTTCACTTCGCTGAAGTAACATATATGCTCAAAGAACTCATCAATTGGGGAGGAACGATCATTGGTATACAAGACCGGGAAGCAGCAAGAAAATCCAAGATTGTCATCGATCAGCTTATCAATCCTTTGCTTGATGGCTTAGCGATGTACTCTCAAATAGGCACAAGACGATACATCCAAAATAATAAAATCTATATTGAATCAACCACTATCATTGAGAAACAAAACCAATAATATGGAAAAATTGATAGAGGAGCTAAGAACAGTCATACCTTTCAAAGATACAACCGGTGTTGGGGATATTGTACTTGTTGTAACCCAAAACCCTCAAATGGTACTTTATGGCTTCATTACATCCATTGAGCGAGATAAGAGCAAGAAAGACGAGTGGTGGAACATTGGTTTGACCTTACTCAGTGTGCCGCTGCAAAAAGTAGTTTGGACTTTAAGAACCGCTCAAATGACCGGTCAGGAAATATTTACCATGGGAGGGGAAAAGCGTTTTTTCCAGGCTATTGATATAGGCAATGGACGTTTGCTTTCTCAGCTTCAGAGAACTGATGAAGTTAATCAGAAAAAAAGTATATTAAAGAGAATTAAATGACGTTGCCATTCAGTTACTCCTCAAGAGGGCGATGACGGGAACAACAAAAAATTAGAGCCACTTGCAAAAGGCTCATTAGTTCCAGCACAGGGATGACAATTAAGTCTTTACCTGAAAATCAATTAAAAGGCGTGAGCGGGTTGTGACAAGTTGACGATACGAAATATGGGCACAAATATCCAACATGCGTTTCGATGCTTTCACCTGGTCAGTGTCCTGATACTTGTCAGACAAGTAAATTATCTCATTGATCCCTGCCTGTATAATCACCTTAGTGCATTCATTACAGGGGAAAAGACCCACATAGATTCGACAATTTCTTAAATCAGTTGAGATTGCGTTTAGCACTGCGTTCAACTCAGCATGGCAAACATAGGGATATTTTGTTTGCAGATAATCACCCTTGCGATCCCACGGTAATACATCGTCTGAGCAGCCGATCGGAAAGCCGTTATAACCGACTCCAACAATTTTATTCTGTTCATTGGCAACACATGCTCCGACCTGGGTGCTCGGATCTTTACTTCGTTCCGCTGAAAGAAGTGCAACCGCCATAAAGTATTCGTCCCAGGATAAATAACCCAGCCTTTTCTCGGTTTTTAAGCTCATTTTAATTGCTGTAGAGGTAAGGGATCCATTGTTTAATCTCGTTTCTTAATACATTACCGCTGGAAATCATTTCCACAAAACCATTAATTTTCTCCTTCAGTTCGGCATCGTTTTTTCTTACTGCCCAGGCAAGATACTCTTCAGTAGCCATGGAAAGAATAGGAACAAGTTTTTCAGCCTGGTATTTCCCCGCGTAATAACAGATAATTGGCGCATCGTACACAAAGACATCAATATCCCTGCTAACAAGGGCCTCTACCGCTTGTTCAGATGTCTTAAAGACGACTTCATTTGCTTTTGTAATGGTTGCTGTTACGAAAAAATCACTGATCGTATCGGCGACAGTTCCAATTTTGTAGTTGGTGTTCATGACGCTTGTGATCCCCATTGAAAATAATTGCCGATCTTCTAGTCTAATCAGCATTATCTGGCCTGAGCGCAAATAGGGGGTAGTAAAGTCAACGATAAGTGATCTCTTTTCTGTAATTGTCATACCTGACATTATAATATCTGTTACCCCATCATTGAGATAATCAAACTGTTTGGACCATGGTACCTCGACAAATTTGATTTCTTGACCAAGGAATGTTCCAAGACGCTGAGCGAGTGAAGCCTCGAGCCCGGTTATCTTACCTTTTTCTTTATATATGAGTGGCGGGGCATTGGGTGAGATGCCGATACGGAGTATCTGGCTATCATCGTCATTCTTTATCCCCGTGCTGGAAATAGTAGAACAGCCCGTTGTGAAAACGAACCAAATGACCAGAGCTAGGTAAAGCAGCCGAGATATACCGTGAGTGATGTTCATAGCGCTATTCCTTATTTTGCCTGAACTGTTTTCGTCTCTGTCTCCAGGTATTCTTACCTATTGTAGTATCAACGAAATTTTTGATGCTCTGAAAATAAAGATGACCGGCTACCAGAATCAATGAATTGTGATCGGCACCAGGTATTATTTGAAATTGCTTGCTTCTGGCACCGCTTTCAGCCTGCAATTTTTCTGCTTCATACAATGGGATAATATTATCAGAGGCTCCATGAAGAATTAATGTTGGCATGCTGATGTTTTGTATCTTTTTGATATTGTTAAAACAATCTTCCTCTTTGAGGTTGGTGCTCGAGGGGTTATATCCAAGCCGTGTTGCAAGGGGCAGGGTGTCTGCAAAGCCACTTTCAATAATCAACCCCTTGAAATACTCTGGCAGACGATAAGCGCAGTCGATTGCACTGACGGAACCAAGAGAACGCCCCATGACAAATAGGGGGCCCGAAAGATCATGTTCCTGACAATATATTTTTATAAAATGCATGATCTCCATATTATCATCAAGAAGCGCCGATACTGATGGTGCACCGGTACTCCATCCATACCCTCTGTAGGAAGTTATGAAGATATTTACGCCAACATCGGTATACCATCTGCCAATCTCATCATAATCAGAGACAATTTCACCATTTCCATGAAAATAGACAATTAACGGCGCCTCTTTATCGACACAATGCAAACGGCATCCAAGAGAGATGGTGCCACTTTCAACCAAAACCTCAATTTCTTTGCAGGAGGACGGCAGAGAAGGTTTCGGCACACTTCGGGGGAAAAAAAGAGTGGCGAGAAACTCAGGGGCATCAAGCTTTGAAGATGTCTTTATTTCTTTTGTCATAATCAATCAGCTGTCATCATAGTATCAGAAGATATAGCTGTATCATTGCATACAACCAGCGGTTTTCATTTCTAAGTAAAATAGTGAGATGATCTAAACCCAGTGCAAGCGTAAACACAAGCAAGAAATTACCGACTGTTGCTTGTTAGGCTCACATATACTGCCTGACTGTGCTCAGGAAAAAATCTTGCTTAAACGAGTGAAAAAGGTTTGGCCTTCAGCTTTGATCGGCATGGAGACTTTTAAAGAAATGGGGTGAGTGAGGGGACTTGAACCCCCGACCTTCTGGGCCACAACCAGACGCTCTAACCAGCTGAGCTACACCCACCACATGAACTCCAGAAGTAGAAAACGTCTTGTATAATAGTTAAAAATGAGTTTTGCAAGGGCAAAACATCATAGATCTTTTTTACAAAACATACAGGTCGTGGCCTGGGCTTTTACTAACTCCATACAATAGGGACACTCCTTTTTGAAGTTCACTTTTAACAACTGTTTAATGGCCATATTACATTCCGTTTCAAGTGAAGTATCTCTAAACGTATGATTTCTGATTGGGTCTATACAACTCAAATCATTAAGCGCAAGTAGGAGTGCTGCGGCTTTTTTCCTTGAAGAAATGTCGGCAGCTTCATCTTGGATCAGGTACATGACAGGGGCAAGGTTCTTCTCTTCAACACAGCTACCAAGTAACGCAACTGCTTTTTTTTCTTCTAGATATCTTTTATTCTGAGCTTGAACGGTGTCAAGTTCTATGACGCTTCCCTTATAAGCGTCAGCAGTGCCGACCATCATGACGTTGGATTCTTTACTATCAGGTAATTCCATATATCTATACGAAGATTTATGCCCAAACTGCTGTTCTATCTGATCCCATCCATTAACAAATAGCGAGCAGTCGTCATTGAGGCAGATATACAAAACCTCAGCACCCCAGCCTAGTCCATCCCCGATATGTATAGGTGGGGCCTCACAACATGACATTTTTTTATGACAATGGGGGCAGGTAGGTATCTTACTAAAATAGTACTGATAATCGGTAGCCATAATGATCCTATATGCTATAGAGAAAAAAGTTAGTCCATACTATGAGACTTTAAGCCCAGGAGTCAACTATATAGATATACTCATCACTACATCCCTTTAAAGCCGACGTCACTGAGAACGGCGTCTACAGCCTGCGCTTGCTCCATTTTTGTTTTGAGAAAGGCAGATGGTATATTCTCCTTGTTTTGCTCAATGATGGTGCAGAGTTCATCAATACGCTTGGCTTCTGCCAAATCTAATATCTTCTGAAGATTTTTGATAAAACTGTTTACAATCTTTCTCCCTTCACCACTGGTTGCCATAATTTCTGCATACGTACGAGCATTCTGGTAATGAACTCTTGCCATAGCGAGCACACCATACAAAGAGGTGAGGGTGGAGTGAGAATCTATATCTTCGCAACTAATCTGATGCTGATTGAGCGTCATTGCCAATGCAACTGAAATTGACGTAGGCAATTTTTGTCCAACCCCCATGAGAAGATCATGTTTATCCGGACTATCCAGATATATTTCTGCGCCATACTTGTATAAAAATGATTCAAATTCACTGCAGAGACTGCCACTTCTCCTGGTTCTAATGACAGCCACATTCTTATCTTTCATTATCAGAGTTTGAGGTCCCCAGAGATTATGTACGAGCATTATCTCGACGCCATCGATGGTATGCTCTAGTGCGGTATCCAAAGGATTTTCTGATTCCCCGGCCAAAAGAATTAGAGCTTGACCTTCACGGAGGAGATGGCCGTATCTTTTAATAATTTGAGAGGTCACAGAAATCGGCACACAGATAACAACAACATCAACTTTCTCAATCATATCTTCTGGGCGAATTTCAGATCTTCTGCCGGTAATGATCGTTTTGTAGCCTTCATTTCCTAGCTTCTTTGCAAACCAGATGCTCATATCACCGGTGCCAATAAAACCAAACGATTTAATTTTCTTAACTCGCATATCCACTCTTGGAAACGAGCCCAGAATTTTAATGCAGTTTTTCTCCTGTATAACGCTGTTCTCTATCATCTGAAGAGCTTCTGACAGCAATGTGCCGTCTTGGTGCCCCTCTGCTTCAATGTAGATCTGCAATTTCTGAGTTTTGATATCGTTTTCGGATCGCAGATCCAATATATTGATCCCTCGTCTGGTAAATTCGTTAAGCGTATCGACGAGTAATCCAACCCGGTCTGGCAGAGGTCTGGTAATGATTGAGGTGGCATCATAACCGGACTGGGCATGGGGATCATTGCCGATAACGGCAAATCTCGTACGATTGTAAGGTGCAAGTTCACGGTCAATAAGGTGGAGTCCCGACCGTTTGATTATTTGTTCTGATTCAATGAGAACCTGGTTTGCTTGCGCAGCTCTTTTAAATTCTATAATGGCACGCTCTAGATTACTAACAGAAACAAGCGTAGCCTGGGGCATGTATTGACCTATATACTCTTCACATTGCCTGAAAACACTGCTCCTGCCTATAATGAGCTCAACGTTATCCAAGGTAATTTCAGGTGTTTGC
>JABDPQ010000175.1 GCA_013042695.1 Desulfobacterales bacterium
ACATAGCGGAGGATAGATTTTGATCTGCCAAGCGTTGATTCCAGATGTTCAGTGTATTTTTCCAGATCAGCAAGTGGTTTTCTGGCAACGCCGGTTTCCATGGCAGCTTTTGCTACAGCGGGGGTAATGCGCAAAAGAGCTCGAGGATCAAAAGGTGTTGGGATAAGATATTCAGGCCCGAATTCAAAATGATCAGTCCCGTAGGCCCGCAATACCTGATCGGGAATCTCCTCTTTTGCAAGGGCTGCAATTGCTTTGACCGCTGCGATCTTCATTTCCGTATTAATTATTTTGGCTCTGACATCAAGTGCCCCGCGAAAGAGAAAAGGGAAGCAGAGCACGTTATTTACCTGGTTGGGGTAATCGCTGCGTCCCGTTGCTATGATGCAGTCTGGACGTGCCTCCATCGCATCTGCATAGGAGATTTCCGGCTCAGGGTTGGCCATAGCAAAAATAATTGGTCGGTCAGCCATTGTTTTGGCCATAGCTTTGGTAAGCACTCCGGCGGCGCTGACACCACAGAACATATCGGCTCCTGCGAGTGCATCGGCCAGGGTTCGATGTGGCGTGTCGTTGGCAAAACGCTCCTTATAAGGATTCATCGATTCAGTGCGGCCCTTGTAAATAACCCCCTTGGAGTCGCACATAATGAGGTTCTCTTTTGGCAGACCAAGGGCTACATACATCTGGGCACAAGCAATTCCGGCTGCCCCGGCACCGTTAAAAACCGCCATTACTTTGGTGATATCTTTTCCGGTTACCTCAAGGGCATTGAGAAAAGCTGCGCTGGTAATAATTGCCGTGCCATGCTGGTCATCGTGAAAGACCGGTATATCGAGTCGCTGCTTAAGCGTTTCTTCAATGTAGAAACACTCTGGAGCTTTAATATCTTCAAGATTTATGCCCCCAAAGGTTGGGGAAATGAGTTCACAGGTTTTTATGAATTCATCTGGGTCTTCGGTCGCAACTTCTATATCAAAAACATCAATGTCGGCAAATTTCTTGAAAAGCGCACCTTTTCCCTCCATTACGGGCTTCCCGGCAACAGCACCGATGTTGCCCAGGCCAAGTACTGCAGTTCCATTTGAAATAACCGCCACCAGATTGCCTTTTGCGGTATATTCATAGGAGTTTTCTTTGTCTTTTGCGATTTCCTCACACGGTCTTGCAACCCCAGGGCTGTATGCCAGAGAGAGATCTTTCTGGGTCGAAAAGGGTTTGGTAACGATCACTTCTATTTTACCTTTGCGTCCGGATCGATGATACTCCAGAGACTCTGAATAGATATCTGTGCCCATCTTATGTCTCCATGTCTTGGCAGCTTTTGCTGTCGTGATTCATGCGCTTGAGAGATTACTAAGAAACGAGAAAGATTTTAACTGGATATACCAAAAATATAATATTTAATTAGTTTAAACAGAAGTTTAATTCTGGTAAGACCAGATGTCAATGGTTGATGAATTGATATGATAATGTCATACCCGAAAGATTAATCCTTTTTATGGTTAACACAAGGAAGTGAAGGTAGTCGGTAGGGTGAATGATTCTTGTTAAGATTCAACCAATCAACGTCGATATATCTATACAAACGAGATCATACTATTCATTCATGGTTCGAGGTGCTGACATGGAATATACTGTTCAAAAAGGAGATACTATTGCCAAGGTAACACAATTGCTCGGTACTGATTGGCAAACACTGAAACGTGCAAACCCGGCAGCAATTGGCAGGTTAAAAAGCAATGGCAACTGGTTTTTACACGAAGGTCGATCAGTATCTGTAGAACCAAGATTTCAGGATATCCTTGCAGATCAGGTTGCCTCGAAACATGATTCCAAATCAAGAATCCCTCAGCGCGTTGATGGATTTCAGGCAGATCAGAAAGAAGTACTTCACACAATCAGGCCTGGCGATACTGTCTGGGAACTTGCGGTTAAACGCTATCATGTTCATCCAGAGGATATTCTCCGTCTCAATAAGATCTCAGATCCTAAAACCCTGAAGCCGGGGAACCAGTTGCGCATTCCGTTGCCAGAAAAGCAGGGACAGAAAGACGTCGTTGCCAGTTGGTATGGTGAATCCTTTCATGGCAGGCCGATGGCTAACGGTGATCCTTACAATATGTACGAAAGCACCATTGCTCACAAAAAGATACCACTGGGCACCCGGGTTGAGTTGGAAAATCCACGTACTGGCGAGAAAGTACAAGCCGTGGTAGCCGATCGCGGACCCTATGTAAAGGGTCGTGATGTGGATCTGAGCTACCACCTTGCCAGCCGCCTCTCACTTGTGGAACAAGGAGTCGGCAGCTTGATAATGAAGGTTCTTTAGGTGTCTGTTATTTGAGGGCTTATATACCTGTCAGGGTACAACAAGAACCGGACAATAGATGGTGTTGAGCACTTTGTGAGTGACACTGCCAAGAAAGAGGCCGGCAATATCTGAATGGCCATGAGAACCCATTATAATCAAATCAAACTCCTTTGATTTTGCCAGGTTTGTCAGCATTGTTCCAGGTGAACCTGACATTGTCTTGACGTTATGATTAACCCCTGCCTGATCTATGATCTGTGCAGTTTTTTCCAAGACATCAGCCGCCTGGTTTTTTAGGTTTTGCTTCAATTCTTCTACCACAGAATCTGGAATATCAACCATGTGACCCAGCCATTCATAGCAGCTGACTGCAGTAATATGGGCATTCGAGAGTCGAGCAAGATAGATGGCGTATTCAGTTGCATGGTCAGAATAGGAAGAGCCGTCAACGGGAAGAAGAATTTTTGAAATCTGCATGAGGAGTCTCCTGTATCAGGTTGATAAAGCCTTATTATGCTTCGTTTGAAATGGACTGCTGCTCTACCCAAATAGTAATGACTAACGACGTGCCTGGCAATTTCCTGGGGTGAAAAAAATATCTGCGGAGATCTCTGGTTTCAACAAGAGATCTGCTGTCGAAGGCAAACTTCTTTGAGCAGACGTTATTGGAAGCATAGTAATTGTAATGGATGATAGACTTGTATACTCGTTCCCTCAAATAGCTGTATACTGCAGACACTGCTCTTAGTAGCAATTGCATCGATGGATGCTTCTTTGAACTTGGTAAATAGAGGTTCTCCTACACCACTTTCTGAGGTAATCGTGTAGGTTATACCGGAGCGATTTTCGAAACGCTCGGCGAATTGGTAATCCATAGTCGCTTCACTTCAGGTGAGTGAAAAGAATCTATGCATCCAATTTGGCTGTAACACTGTCAATTTTGTCTTTCATCGTTTGGGTTTTATCGATTCTGGTTCCTGCCTTAATGCTGCTGGTTATACGGGGAACACCCATTTCATGCAGTTTTTCGTGACATTTCTTAACTACCGCAAAAACGGTATCCCATTCGCCTTCGATGTTGGTGCCATAGGCA
The DNA here is from genome assembly GCA_013042695.1 of Desulfobacterales bacterium. GTDB lineage: Bacteria > Desulfobacterota > Desulfobulbia > Desulfobulbales > Desulfocapsaceae > JABDPQ01. Next base: position 3,408 of record JABDPQ010000175.1, read on the forward strand.
TGGAGATTGGAAGAGAGTCCCGCTTCCTCAATAAGCTCATGGCAGGCAGCAATATATTTTGATACGGAGACACCAGCGCCAAGTGGAGATACGGTAAGATCCATGATTA
>JABDPQ010000176.1 GCA_013042695.1 Desulfobacterales bacterium
CCCATTTTAAAGACAAGCGCCGGTATGATTGAGGTGAGATTCGCATTGCCGCAACGCTCCCCATAGCCGTTGATTGTACCTTGAACATGGTCAAGACCATAATCAACAGCAAGCAAAGCATTGGCAACTGCTGTTTCAGAATCGTTGTGGGAGTGAATTCCGAGTGTGACTTGGGCGCCTATCGTAGCAATGAATTCTTTTACTTTTGCCAGAATGAAACCCATTTCATGGGGCAGCGTGCCGCCATTGGTATCGCAAAGAACAATGGTGTCAGCCCCACCCGATATCGCCCGCTCAAGCGTTGCGAGGGCATACTCTTCGTTGTTCTTGATGCCATCGAAAAAATGTTCGGCATCATAGATCAGGATATCAACGTAGGTTTTTAGAAAGGCGAGGGTATCCCCGATAATTTCAAGGTTTTTATCCAGATCAATCTTCAGGGCATCGGTTACATGAATATCCCAACTCTTGCCAAATATGGTTATCGCTGGCGTTTCTGCTTTTATCATGGCCAGAAGATTGGGATCCTTTTCGACATTATTACCCCAATGGCGGGTTGAACCGAAAGCGGCGATTTTTGCATGAGCTAAGGATATCTTTTTGATTTTTTCAAAGTAATCTACCGACATCGGGTTTGAGCCCGGCCATCCACCTTCTATGAAATCTATTCCAAGTTCATCAAGAGCCACAGAGATGCGAACCTTGTCTTCAACCGATAAGTTGAAGTTTTCTGCCTGCGTACCGTCACGTAGGGTCGTGTCGTATATTTCAATGGCTCGTGCCATATTGCTGTCTGTGCCTCCGTATGAATCAAATAATGGGAGCCGAGATGTGGTCGGCTCAATAATAGATGTACATTGAGAACCTTATATATTAGGAAATATAATTGAAAAAGCAAACAGTTTAACAAGCAGGCAGCAAGGTCCAGAGCCAAGATATCTCTTTATTTCATGTGAATAAAACGGAAAATGCATCGTTGTACCTTGCTATAAGGTTTTACCCGTATTACATAATTATTGCGTGATGATCCCCATGATTTGATCTATAAGGCGGTTGGATGGACGTTACGTGAGCTCGGTAAACGTAGTCTTGAGGCGGAAGTTTCTTTTTTGAAGAAACATTATAAGCAGATGCCAAGAACCATGCTGCGATATGCCATCGAGAATTTTTTTGGAGCCTGAACGAAAATCATACCTGAAAGGTGCAGTCTAACGACATAATTTCAGGCACTTTAAAGCTTTTTAACCTGATGTCTCGGAGATGATTATGCTCAGCCAACAAGAGTTTAATGAAAAAGTTGCCCGGCTCAAAGAAGAGATTAAAAGAATAACCGATGTTGACGATCCAGCCGTTATTGAAGAAACAGCGACGCGACTAAAGGGATGTAACTATGCTCCCCCAATTTTGGGAGATCGAGACTTTTTCCTGAATTGCACAGCTAAAGAGTTGTTGGGTGAAATCGATCGTATCATCGCTTCCTCAGATAGTGCTGCAATCTCATCCGATGAAGAGGAGTACCAGAGGTTGCAAATTAAACTTCAGCACGTATCTGTACTGGTGTTTTATTTCAAGGAACTGGCTGACCTGCGCCGCGGTCTTCCTGAAGCGTGGGATGAAATTGACGAGCTTTATATCTTTGATTGACGCCATTAAAGAATACTCTTCCCAAATAATGAGGCTGTTAAAGAGACAGCCATTTCAACGCCTCGGTGGTTTTGACCGAGCTCAATTGGGATTCCGATAATTCGTACAATTTGGTTTACAGCTTACGAATCTTTAAGATTATTCCACAGGTTAACGATGAAATCCTGAACATTTGTCAAGATTGCCATTGCCTGGGCAGAACCACGGTTGGCTAGCTTATCGGCGCTAAATTCAGACATGTCCACAATAAAAAAGAATACCGGTCGTATACTCCCATCTGCAAGAATTTTGTAACTTGGGGTCATGTTTCCAAAAGCAATCGAATGAAGCTGAGTGGCCATTGTTATGACGGTGGTTGCCTTTCTGGCATGATTTCGCATGGCGTCCTGGGCAGCATAGGCATCCCCGATCACTCCGGGTAAGGGACCGTCATCACGAATTGAACCGGCAAGTACATAGGGAATATTGTTGGTCTCACAGGCATACATGATGCCATCACTGATCTGGTTTCCTTTGATGTACTGAGCGATTGAACCGGCAGAACGCACACCACTGATAACATCAAGGTGATGGTAGTGGCCGAGGGGAACAAGATGCTGGTCATAGATGTCCTGTCCAAGCCCCGTTCCAAAGCGGGAAGCCTCAAGATCATGAGTGGCCAATGCGTTTCCCGCCATCAATGCATTGCAGTAACCGTTTTCTATCAATCCCTGCATCGACTGTCTGCTGTCTTTGTCAAAGGAGACCGCAGGGCCGAGTATCCAGACGATATGTCCATGTTCACGGTCATGGTGGAGGATATTGTAGAGGTCGTCATAGGAGCGGGAAAAAGGAGTTTCTCGAGTGCCTCGTGAGCGGAAGGTAAATTTGTCTGAAGATTCTTCTGGCTTAACAAAGCCATCCGGATGGACAAAAATTCCATCCTCCCCGTTTTCCGTTCTGCCGACCACTACTAATTCACCTTTTTTTAGTCTGCGCGGTTCAACAACGGTGACTACATCATTCGTGACCACAAGGACGGCATCCATCCTGCTTTCACGGGCTAGGACCCAACCGTGGTTCTCAAGCTTGACATACTCAGGAAAATTTGATGTCGCATGAAACGAGTCGGGTGCAATACCATTCGCAGGAGCTGGATCTAATTTGGCACAGGGACTACTTGACAACGGTGCTTTATCGAAGACTGGCGGGATGTAGGTCATATGCGGATTCATGGTATATTCTCCAATTGAGATGATAACGTTTACTATGCATCTTTTAGCTGCATTGATTTTCAGATCAGATACTCGTATGGATACCATACCCGTGAGCAACAAGTAAAGCTAAGGGGCAGTAAACAATAGGGTTAATTCAACAAACGAAACAATGAGAGTAATAATGGCGCAAGATAGAATTGTTAAAAGCGGTCTCAAGTCGCTGCAAAGTGCTGTTACCGCGATACAAGCCCAGCCAGCAACATCGTTAGAGGAGGGTAGAAGGTAATAATTAATAGATCTGCCAGTAAAATGAATAGAAACGGAATAATTCTACGACTGATTGCACCAATCGATTCTCCTGAAATAGCACTTGAGACAATCAGGCAAATTCCCATCGGTGGGGTGAGCATACCAATTGACAGGTTGGTTACAACAATGACGCCAAACTGAATCAGATCAATTCCAAGTGCTGGTAGCATAGCTATCAGCATTGGAACCAGTAGGATGAGCGCAGCGGTTGTCTCGACAAAAGTACCGGCAATGAGAAGAAGCAAATTGATCAGCAATAAAAGAATGACCGGATTATCCGATAGTATGAGAAGGCTGCCGGCAAGACGGGCAGGAATATCTTCAATAGCGGCAATCCAGCTAAAGATTGAGGCTGTTGAAATAATGAACATCACCACTGCGGCAATAATGGACCCTTCAATAAAAATCGTTGCAAGGTCTGAAATCTTTAACTGCCGATAGATACAAGTGCCAACTACAAATGCATAAAATACCGCTGCTGCTGCCGATTCGGTGGCAGTGAAAACGCCACCGAGTATCCCGCCTAAAATGATAATTGGCGCTCCAAGTGG
>JABDPQ010000179.1 GCA_013042695.1 Desulfobacterales bacterium
GCAGGGAACGAAGGAGGATGGTACGTTCGCATTTATCATGATTTCTATGATGGTCTGAAAAAGAAATCCTATCCAATGATTACCTTGTATAGAAACCAAGCCTACCGATCAACCTACTATCATCTAGCCGACGTTGTGGTCGAACAATACCAGTCAATAAGAAGAGGCCAGGTTATTGGTTATGCTTTTCAGTCCGGGCATGAGAAAAAAGCGAAACTGGTAGTTGAAGAGAGAGGAGTTTTTGTTAATCCTGACGATTATGGACAACATGGTTTCATGGATTATTGGGATGGTACCCCGGATCATGAAATCAATCTGGACGATATGAACAGAAGGCTAGATCAGCGGATTAAAATTGTTGATAATCTGAACTCATTTTACATAAACCGACAGCATGATAATGTTTTTAAAAAAATCCATCTTAGTCTAGATACGGAGAAGGTTAAGGACTACCCTGCCACCTGGTCGACACTCGATAGATTCAGGTATTTGTCACAACTTTATGCAAGCAGACCAACATTGTTTCCCGATTTGCAATCGGACGCCTTCCAGACAATGGAAATAGAATTTTACGACAACCAGCCAATTACCCTGACATTGCCTTTTAAAACCAACTAGCTTTATAACATCGCATAAAAATCAATCAGAGGAGCCACTTGCAAAAGGCTCAGAGATTCACAAATTATCAGTCACGAGCAAGTTTTTCCAAATTGGGTATTGGAAAGCGGCCTCCAGCCAATCTTTCCAGATTTGCGGCGATACGCAGGATGAGTGGTTCTGTATGTGGCCTGCCAATGATCTGGAACGATGTTGGCAGGCCTGAAGCGGTCAAACCATTGGGCACGGTAACTGCGCATAGCCCCAGATAATTTGCTGCTCGTGTGAACAGGGCAGGCGCTGTGCTCTGATCCGCCTCATTCAGCGGTATGGCTGCTGTGGCAATTGTTGGTGTGACGAGGACATCACAACCACTCAGGGCTTTCATGAATACCACCTGATCGTCGTGACGCCCTCGCACTGCCTGCAGATACTCCTGGGCGGACAAATTTCGACCTGACAAGATTCGTGGACGAACATCCTCGTCTACGGGTGCATCAGGATCATCAAAGATTTTTCCGTGATAAAAGTATCCTTCAGCTGAGATGATGAGACCGGTAAGATGCTGATAATAATCGAACCTCCGGGGTAAACTTATCGTTTTAACGGTGGCGCCATTTGCAGCGAGTTGTTCCAGGCTCTTATCGTAGGCAGATAGGACCTCTGTATCGACACCATCCCTTTCGATAGCTGGCATGGCAGCTATTACAAGTCCACTGACCCCACGTGTTAGTTCGGCGAAGAGTCCGCGTTCTTCAAGCATATCAATTAAAATAGTAGGCTGTTCCTTACCACTCAGAATCTCCAGACCAATGGCACAATCTTCCACGGATCGTGCCAATGGACCCGGTGTGTCAAGCGTATGCGCCAGTGGAATAATGCCTTCGAGTGGAATTGTTCCTTCGGTCACCTTGAGCCCGACGATGCCGTTCCAAGCTGCCGGCAGACGTACCGATCCGCCGGTATCGGAACCAATGGCAAAAGGTACCAGTCCTGCAGCTACGGCAACACCCGAACCACTGGAAGAGCCCCCTGGTGTCCGATGGACAGTTAAATCCCAGGGGTTAACCGGTGTTCCCAGACGCTGGTTGGTACCCCATCCGCCCATTGCGACTTCCACCGTGTGGGTTTTACCGATCAAAATTCCTCCAGCACTGAGCAGTCTGTCCGTGATAATTGCGTTGCCTTTTGGGACACTCCTTCCAAGTGCAGCAGAACCACCTGTGGTTTCTCGTCCTGCTACGTCGACAATATCTTTTAGCGCGAATGGAACCCCGGTCAAAGGACCAAGGGGGTATCCTCGTTTTACCGCTCGTTCGGCTGCATCCGCATCTAGGCGAGCCTCTTCTTCGTAAACGGCTATGAAAGCATGAAGGGTAGGATCCAACTGTTTTATTCGTTGGAGCGTTTTGTCAAGGTAATACCTCGGGCTCAGGTCTTTATTGATGAACCGCATAACAAGCTCACGAGATGTTTCAAAGAGATCCATCATAATTGGAGCCTCCAGTTAATGCAAAGGACAAATCTTTTTTGCCGGGTTCAGGTTTGCATTATTGAACCATTGCCAAATAGAGCTTCACATCATAACGTGAGAAAGCAAGAGTAGTGTAAAAAACAAAGGCAAAACAAGGTGGTTAACAGGTTTAACCGTCGTAAACATCAGCCCCGTAGGCCGACATTCTCTCTCCTGAGGTGGTATAGTGGTCTCGTATAACCTGTTCAATAGTGACAGGGTCTTTCGTTCTGAGGGCATCAATGATCTTTCTATGTCTTTTATAAACTTGCTGGGCCGTATAGAGCTTAACCCAGTGTGTATAGAGCAGAAATTTAGATATCCCTTGACAGGCACGACGGCAAAGTTCAACAATGAGATTGTTGTCTATACGAGAAAAAAGTATATCGTGGAATTCATTATCCAAGGGGACTTGATCTGAAACAAGACCATTTGTATCCGCAATCGCTTTCATTTCGGCGACGATTCGCTCGAGTTCCAAGAAATCTTCTTTAGTGTATTGCTCCAATACCCTGGCCACCGCAGCAGCTTCAAGAACACCACCGGTGAAATAACTATTTTTGATTTGCTTGGCAGTCAGGGCCTTGACATGTTTTCTTTTTTGAGGATGTGAGACGATAAGCCCTTCCCGAATCAGGATCTGCATCGCCTCGCGCACCGGGGCACGGCTTATGGACAGCTCTTCAGCTATCGCAACTTCGCTTATTGCGGCACCGGGAGGAAGATTGCCGTTTAGTATCTCGTTTCTTACATGCTCTGCAACCTGATCGCTGTAGGTTTGTTTTTTAAAGTCATTCATTGGGGTAACGCTTCATTATCACAACCGATTCTTCGAGAAAACGAGCACATCGCAACGCAAACCTACCATCATACTGAACTCAAGCGCTCAAGATGTTCTTTGATAAACTTCTGTTTTCGTTCGAGATATAATTGTGCATGCTGAACATTTGAAGCCAGTATTTTAAGGGCATCACAGGTAATATTCAAATAGTTTTTTGCATCTTGCGAGGAAAATTCCGGTATCTTGGTTTGTTCTATAGTCGACTGAGAGACTGCCAATGATAGCACTGCAGCAGTGCCCGGAACGAGGCCTCCTCCGGCTACGATATCATGCAGCTCATCAGACATGTAAGTTACACCACCTGCATCTTGACTAACAAGAAGCGCCAGCTCGGCAATCACCTGAACCTTATCAGCCGACGTTACGCATTGCTCTAGACTCCGGCCAAGCTCGATGATGCGCTGACTCAGCGAGCACACAGCCTTTCGCATCTCGCCAGTATCTCTGGGGTAGGCCTGGTCAGAATGCATCATCGGCAGACCGCTTTTGCTGACTGCTTCAATTAGAGCAGCACCCACCGCCGGATTGTCCTGCTCTTTGTTGAATCTGACCCAGAAAGAGTCTTGCTGAAGTGATTCACAAACCGAAGGAACATAGGCTTTGCTCTCAAGAACAATTGTCGGCACCTGATCCAGCCCAATCTTGTTCATCAGCTGACCTTTGGCGGCCAGGCTCACATTGCCTTCCAGGTCTTCTGCCGGCCCAAGGCCTCCGCCGGTTGCGTTAAGAACTGCCATGACAGCAACGGTGATGCCGTTAAGATCGAGCAGTGCTCCCATGCATGCGCCAACGTTGTTTGGAATGCCCTCTTGTGAGACCATGACAGCGCCAGGATAGTTCTGTGAGAATGTATTGATGACTGCCAGACAAACAGCTGTTTGAAATGCTACCGGTGCTTCTAAAACACCTTGACCATAAATACGCCCGAAACAGTTAAAGGCCACTCCTTGACTATAGAGCCCGTCAAGACCCCTGGCACGCTGCATCAACTCAACTTCATATGGAGTAAATCCTCTTCTTGCCATGGCGCGACCTATGCCGCCGCCGACAGTTTGAACTTCAACCGTTTCTGCGTCCACCGTCACCTGTAGGATGTTGGTATTTGCTGGATAGGCCATACGGATAAGGGCTGATGCCACCGCAAACCCGGCGGAATCATCTTGAATAAATCCTAGATGGCTATGCACATGTCCCGCACCGGCGTGACCACTAACACCGAGCAAAGGTACCTGTTGATCAGACGGTTTTATTTGCATGGCAATAAACTGAGCCCTTATTTGGATTGTCCTTCTCCAGAGCAGATTGCTAGGATAAACCTGGCAGCCACAAGGAGATGCTTGGAATAAATGTTATGAATAGGAGTGCAACCAGCATCGTTATCAAAAAGGGTATGACAGCCACACTTAATTTCTCGATGCTTATTTTTCCGATACTGCATCCGACAAACAAATTTACTCCCACTGGAGGGGTGAGAAAACCCATTGAAGCACAGATAATCATCACGATACCGAAGTGAATCGGATGCATGCCAAGCTTTACCGCCACTGGCAGAAGTAACGGGGTCAGGATCAAAATATTGGCAAGGGCATCCATAAATGTTCCCATGATAAGGAGAAAAACCAGTATTATTGGGATCAAAACGTATCTATTGTCGGAAATACTGAGCAATAGATTAACCAGCATGTCCGGGACATTGTTGAACAGCAATATTTGACCTAATGCAGTTGCCGTGGCAACCACGAGGAAAATGGAAGCAGTTGTCAATGCTGTTCCGCGTAAAATCAACCAGATTTTACCCCAGGTTAATGTCCGTAGAACAATGCCCTCCGCAATAAAGGAATAAACCACCGCTATAACGCCAGCTTCTGTGGGCGTGGTGAAGCCGCCGTAGATTCCGCCTAGAACAATAACTGGCACCATCAGCGCTAAAATGGAGTCTTTGAAAGCTCTGAGAATCTCTCCGACAGGAGCCCGTTTACCGCTGCCTGTGTAACCATATTTTTTGGATAGTACATAACTGCATGCCATGAGAAATATACCAATGAGAAGACCCGGCACGACTCCTGCTATAAACAGATCGCCGACGGAGGCTCCTGCGGTGGTCCCATAGATTATTAACGGCACACTGGGAGGAATGATAACTCCCAACGATCCGGCTGAGGTATTAACGGCAGTGGCAAAGGACCGGGAGTACCCCTCTTTAATCATGGAAGGTATCATGATACCGCCAACAGCAGCAACCGTTGCCGGCGAAGAACCGGAAAGGGCGCCATAGAACAGACTTGTTAAAACCGATATGTGCGCCATTCCGCCGGTTATATGTCCCACGAGGGCCCGGGACACAGCCAGCAGCCGTTGTGCCATACTACCCTTCTGCATGATCTCACCTGCCATGATGAAAAATGGCACAGCCATGAGTGGAAAAACATCGAGCGATGTGAACATCTTTTGGATGAGAAATGCACTTGGCAATATATCTCCAAAGACAATGCCAACGACAACAGAGAGCCCGATAGCAATACCGATCGGTACGCTCAGGATAAGAAAGAGGGCTAAGGAAATAAAAATAAGAATAATTGAGAAGTCCATGGGTAACCCTTTGTCTTCAACCGCCAGTGGGGTCTATTTTGCCTGATAATACGAGCCACAAACGCTCGCACGTACGAATACACATGAGTCCCATGCCAAGCGGAATGGCAATGTATATCCAAAACATGCTCATCTCCAGAGCCTGGGTTTTCTGACCTGTTCCAATAAGGAAAATGACCATTTGCGTCCCCCAGACGGCAACCAGGCCACAGAACAGGATGGTCAGAAGATAGGAAATGATGAGAATTGGCTTGGCATACGCGCCTCCCTTGATGTGTCGCAGGATTGTGACCTCAAGGTGCCGGTCTTCTTTCGTAGCAAAGCTGCATCCGATATAGACTGCATAAATAAAACAGTATCGAGCCAGCTCTTCCGACCAATCCAACGAGCTCTGGAGCACATATCGCCTGAAGACCTGAACAGAAATAATTATGATCATGGCCCCGAGGCACATGCTGGAAAAAATCTCTTCTGCCTTTGTTATTAATGTTTTGCCGGCGTGCATGTTGTCTCCCTGATTGCAAGTTGGGCGCGTTGGCCCAACTTGCAATCACACTAAAATTACTTACCAGCTGCTATGGTAGCCTTGGCTTCTTCAATAAGCTCCTTACCAATCCGATCTTCAAACTGTTTGTAAACTCCTGCTGTGGCTTCTGCCCATTTTGCTCGTTCTTCCGTGGTGAGCACCGTGACATTTACACCTTTATCTGCCAACTGAGCCATGATTTTTTCCTCGCCTTCGCGGATCAGCTTGCGCTCATAGAGCTTAACTTCCTCAAATGTATCAAGCATCATTTTTTTGTCTTCAGCAGACAGGCTATCCAGGAATTTCTGGGACATCATCACCAGATGAGGACTGTATAAACTGTTGACGATAGTAACGTTGTTGTTTACCTCAGGAAAGTTGTTAAACCAGGCAAGGTTCAGATCAATATCGATTCCATCAACGGTCTTTTGCTGCAGAGCAGTATATACCTCTCCCCAGGAGATAGGAGTGGGATTCACACCTAGAGCCTTCAGGGTGGCGATATGGGCTTTAGAAGGGGTCGATCTGATTTTAAGGCCTTTGGCATCAGCCAGGACTTTGATAGTCTTCTGGTTGTTCCACAGGTTTCGAAAACCGATCTCAATATAACCCAACCCGACAATACCGCTTTTCTTTAATGCTTCAGCAGCTTTCATGCCAATCGGACCATCTGTAATCAGATCCGTGGAGGGATAATCCGGAAACAGAAACGGCAGATCATAAAGCAAAAATGCATCCGAGAATGGCGACAGGTTTGGAGTTGAAGCAGAACCCATTTGCAGCATATTGTATTGGAGGCCTTGAACGACACTGTCGAAATTACCGAATTTAGAACTGTCGTAGATGTCGACACGAAATTTTCCGCTTGATCGTTGTTCGACGAGTTCCTTGAATTTTTCAAAACATTGCCCCATTGGATGCTGTGGAACGTTGGGGTGCGCAATTTTTATGACTGTTGGCGCAGCGAATGCGAAGGTGGCCGTTAAAAGGGTGGCCATAGTGACGAGAGAAAGTAATCTGAGAATTCTTTTCATAGCGGGTGATCTCCTTTTAGCTTTGGACGGTTATCATTTGTTCGTCAACAATAATTGTCCTTAGTTTAATTTAGACAGGATTATTTGTGCTCCTGTCTTCCTTTTTGGGTCATTTTCCCTTTTATGGCATGACACACCGTATGTTACCGAAAACTTTCCAGGTATGCATACAGTGCGGGTGAACCACCAGTGTGGAGAAAAAGTACGTTTTCACAGCTGTCAAAATAACCTTGCCGTGATAGATCTATACAACCGGCCATCACTTTTCCTGTGTATACCGGGTCCAAAAGTATTGCTTCCGTGGTAGCCAATAATTTCACCGCTTCAATCATTCCTTCTGTTGGCCTGGAATACCCTGGTCCTACATACTCATCAAAGCAATTGACTGATCTTCGAGACACTGCTCCTGGAGCACCCACTTTATCAGCAGTGAGTTCTGCCAGTTCAAAAACGATTTCTTCCTGGTCCTGTTTTTTTCGACTGACGTTAATACCGCTTACCGGAATTCCGGCATTATTGCCTGCAAGGCCGGTCAAAATACCTGCATGGGTTCCCGCGGAACCGCTCGGAACGACAAGATGATCGAAATTTAGACTCATTTCAAACGCTTGCTGCAAAATCTCCTGTGCACATGCAACATAGCCTGTGGCGCCGATAGGATTAGATGCACCACCGGGTATAACATAGGGTGCCCTTCCTGCAGCTGAAAGCTTGTCTGCAAGTTTTTGCATTTCAGCTTTCATGTCGGATCCACCGGGAACGACGGTAAGACTTTTTACACCCATCAGTTTAAACAGAAAATTGTTGCCGGAGGCATCGGGATTGTAGCTGCCTTTAACCCGTTCTTCTAAAATAAGATGACATTCCATACCCTCCTTGACGGCCCATCCGAGTGTCAAGCGACAGTGATTAGACTGTATAGCACCGCAGGTAATAACTGTATCGGCACCTTCAGCAACTGCGTCTGCAAAGGAATAATCAAGCTTTCGGGTCTTGTTGCCGCCCCCACAACCGGGCAGCAGGTCGTCACGTTTAATCCAGAAATTGACCCTACCGCCAAGGGCCTGAGAAAAATTTTCTAATGGCTCAATCGGAGTAGGCCCCTGCAGATAGCCACGCCTGGGGATTTTTGCAAGATTCATAAAAGCACCTTTGTTATGATTTTAGTTGGTCAATGTTAAGAATCGCTTCAGCTTCAATGTTTGAACCCAACGGCAACGCGGTTACCTGAACAGCACTGCGGGCTGGATAAGGGGCAGCAAAGTTCTTGCTATATATTTCGTTAACTTTCTTGAAGGATGATTGTCAAATGATCAAATGTCGACATTCGACAATTGTATGTATAAATGATTTTACTACAGCCGTCAACATTTTTTTCTTTTTTTTATTTTCCATATGATAACAAATAGTTATTTTGTTAATGGTTTGGAAATTCATGGTTAAAACAGAAATGACGAGCTTGAATAGGGAGGTAAGAATGTCAATTCCAACCACTATGCGAAGCAAAACATGGTTGTCATCACGAGCTATTCCAGAGAGATAACGCGTTGCAAGTATCCTGTACCCGCATACTTACTTGTTACAATGTACTTCAGCTAGCAGATAGCAAATGTCAGGAAAATTACCTGACCTGTTTGTTTCAAATGAGCAGAATTAACAAGAAGAAGGATGATACCGGTAAGCCTGATAACCTTTGACCTGCCTCATGGCGCCAAAAAATCATCTACGAGATGACAACATACCGTTAATTATAGATCCCCGCTCTCTAGTATCTTTTGCATAAGATCGAGCATTTCAGCAGGATTTTCGGCACGAATTATTGAAGTTTGGTGTGGAATTTTTAAAAATCCTTCCTTTTCTACTGTGTCCAACATGAGATCAAGCGGCGCATAGAAGCCATTAACGTTAAGCAACCCGCATGGTTTCGCATGAAACCCCATTAACCCCAGGGTGTATACTTCAAAGAACTCTTCAAACGTTCCAATTCCACCCGGCATTGCTACAAAACCATCCGCAAGTTGAACCATGAGATTTTTTCTTTCATGCATTGTGGGTAAAACGTGTAGTTCCGTCAAGCCTTGATGAAAATTTTCTTTATCTTTCAATGCTTGAACGGTCACCCCCAGAACTCTCCCGCCTGCAGCTAAGGCACTGTCCGCAAGTTGGTTCATAAGTCCGGTGCACGATCCTCCATAGACACAGGTTAGCCCACGCAGAGCAAGCTCGCGACCCATCGCGCCAGCGGCCTCCATATATGCAGGATGACTGCCGATGCTTGATCCAAGAAAAACACAGATTGATTTCATGACTCTCCTTTATTCGACTGCTCATACTCAGTATTAATGATCTTAACCATAGTAGATTCTTATCACTGTGATCACCATAAGCTACCTGGTTCGATTATCATGTTACTCGCATAATTTACTTAGAGTGAAGCTTTAAGCGCCAATGTTAAAATTGAGCTGAAGGACACATCACTTCCATGAAAATCCGTGTGCTCACCCAGGAACAATGCCCCAAGGCTTTGGCTCTACTGCGCCAGGCCTTTTCGAATAGCAATTACGAAGTTCGATTATTTTAAAACCTTGAGATAATTCGTCAATTGACATCTTTCGGGGTCGACAATTTATGTCAAACAAGGTGCATTTTCCCACGCATTGTCTTCAAGAACTCTTTTCTCCTTTCTCAACCTTTTATATGATGAGCACCTATCACATTATCCCTGATGGCCGATACGAGCAGCGGTGAGTCGTTTATTGGCTATTTGCATCTCGTTTCGCAAACATTATGCCATCAAGGTAAAATCGGATTTATAGAACTAATTTCATACGATCATTTGACTTTAGTGTGGAGAATTGATGATTTACCGAACCTTTTCAATTGACATTTTATGCAGGCATGATCAACATTTAATGTATGACAAAAAAAAGAGAACTACAACCAGGAGATAGAGATTCTTTCAGGGTTTTGTCTGATTTCGCTTTCAGGAATCCATTTGATAAAAAATCGCTGCAATTGGCATATCGTGTGGCTGGAGGGAAATATCCCGTCGGTGAGCCTCTGAGTAATAAGGTTTTTGAGAGAGTAAAGCAGCAACTTGAGAAAGTGACAGTAAAAGGAGAAATCAGCTGGCAACAGTTCTCAGGCGAAGATCAAGACTTGGTGCGTGTTGCCATCCTCCATGACTCTTATGATCGATGTCATAAAAAGTTTGACGATCTTATCTCAAAACAAATAAAAGAAAACGACTCCACCTATCCTGTTTCGTTTGCAAATAAAACGCTCCTGTTGTTACGACAGAGAGGATTTAGCGTTGAAGATTCTCTTCGCTATTTCAGCTTTTACTATCAACTGCGAAGAGCATGGTATTTCATTAATCATGGATTGACCGGGCAGAGTGATTCCATGGACACCCTGCGTTCTCATCTTTGGCGTAGTGTTTTTACTTCCTTTCCACGTTGGTATGAAAAATTCCTCTGGAACCGAATGGAGGATTTTTCCACCTTTCTCATAGGAGAGACGGGCACGGGAAAAGGTACGGCAGCAGCAGCGATCGGCCGTTCAGGGTTTATTCCTTTTGATGAAAAGAAAAACTGTTTTGTTGAAAGCTTTACCGATAATTTTATCGAGATAAACCTTTCACAATTTCCTGAATCACTGATTGAGTCAGAACTGTTCGGACACAGAAAAGGGGCCTTCACTGGAGCGGTTGATAACCACAAAGGCATATTTGCACTTTGCAGTCCCCATGGCTCCATTTTCCTCGATGAAATAGGCGATGTATCGATCCCGATTCAAATCAAGCTCTTAAAAGTATTAGAGGAACGCAGTTTTTCCTCAGTAGGAGGACATGACAAACTTCATTTTAAAGGCAGGATTGTGACCGCCACCAATAAATCTCTTGCTGAACTGCAGCAACAAAAAACATTCCGAGAAGACTTTTATTACCGACTTTGTTCTAACGTCATACCTGTCCCTACTCTTCGCCAGCAAATAAGTGAAGACCCATCCACCCTGGAGGCCCTGCTCACTCATACAATACTGCGGATTACTGGTGAACCGGTCCCCGAGTTATTGCAAACCATGCTGCACACCCTTGAGAAAGAGGTTGGCTTGGAATATTCCTGGCCTGGTAATGTCAGAGAACTTGAACAGGCAGTACGAAGTATTCTCTTGACCTTGCGATACGACAGAAAGACAAGCACAGTATCCTTAGACCATACAGGTGATCTGCAAAGAGCAATTGAAAAGGAGTCCATTAATGCCAAAGAACTCATCTCTGCCTATTGCACGATACTTTACAGGAAACATGGGACGTTCGAGAAAGTTGCAAACATCACACATCTTGATCCACGTACGGTGAAAAAGCACCTTCAAATGCAACAAAAGAATACAAAGTAAAAGATATGAGGCCCGTCATGCACATACGAAGTGCCATAAAAGATACGTTCTATCTGTTTATAATGGAGCACTTGAGGTTATGGTATTTGAAAAAATATCTAACAAGCCTGGAGACCTGATAAACTAAACGATAGAGAGAGAAAAGGAGCATCGAAATGTATAAGCTGTACATCGCCAATAAAAATTATTCTTCATGGTCTTTGCGCCCCTGGATACTCATGACAGAACTCCAAATTCCATTTGAAGAAAAATTGACTCCATTTAGCGAGAATATGAATTGGGCAAATTTCCGTAATTTTTCTCCGAGTGGAAAGGTACCTTGCTTACAAGATTATGACGTGACAGTATGGGACTCTTTGGCCATAACAGAATATCTTGCCGAAAACCATGAGAACGTCTGGCCAACAAACGCCAGAGCACGGGCTTGGGCGCGGTGCGCGGCAGCTGAAATGCATTCTGGCTTTGATGCCCTCAGGGCTGTCTGCGGAATGAATATCGGGCTACGTATCAAGTTATATGAAATATCAGCCGCATTAACCAAAGATCTTGATCGTATAAATGAGCTTTGGTCAGAAGGGATTAATTTATTTGGCGGTCCTTTTCTTGGAGGTAAAGAATTTGGTGCAATAGATGCTTTTTATGCACCAGTAGTTTTCCGTATTCTAACCTACAATTTGGCGTTGAACAGCAAAGCAAACACGTATTATAACCATATGTTATCACTCCAAGGTATGATTCAGTGGCAGAAAATGGCTCTTAGAGAAGCATGGAGAGACCTCGGTCATGAGGAGGAAGTTGCACAATTTGGCAAGGTACTGGCCGATCACCGACTTGCCTGACAAGCCTTAAATTAACCATAGAAGAGTAGTTATTAAACTATTATCTTTGTGCGGATTGTTTGTAGCCTTTCTGCTGGCTGAAATCAATCTCGCATGAGGTCTGTTTTCCGATGGATGAGAGCTCGTTAAAACGCAAACTGGTTGCAATTTTTAGCGCTGATGTCGCTGAGTACAGTCGATTGATGGGCGATGACGAAGAAGATACCGTCCGCACGCTGACGCGTTATCGGAAAATCATGTATGAGCTCATAGGCAAACACAACGGCCGCGTCGTCGACTCGCCAGGAGACAACCTGCTGGCTGAATTCAACAGCGTGGTAGATTCTCTACGCTGCGCCTGGGCTGTTCAAAAAGAGCTGACAAGCAGAAACGACCAGCTTGCCGAAAACCGTCAAATGAAGTTTCGTATCGGCATCAACCTTGGGGACATCATTGAGAAAGAAGGTCGTCTTTACGGCGACGGGGTTAATATCGCAGCCCGCCTGGAAAGTCTGGCGGAGCCGGCCGGCATAAATATCTCCGGCACCGCCTACGACCAGGTAAAACGCAAACTGCCCTACCGGTTCCATTTTGTCGGTGAACAAAAGGTGAAAAACATCACCGATCCTGTAAGGGTTTGTCAAGCTAAGATGTCCCCACAAGAAACGATTATAGGCATTGACAGAGAGACAGAAAAGAGACGAGTTCCCAAAGCTCGCTGGCTCTTTATGTTGGTCATCGTTGGAATACTGCTTGTGGTAGTTGGATTTTACCTCAGGGAAGGTATGCATGGTCGATCATCAATAGATCAGACGGCAACGTCAGTAATTACAGATCGTCGTGCGTCACAGGGAGCGTCCATCGCCGTGCTGCCTTTCAAGAACCTCAGCGGTGATGATGAGCAGGAGTATTTCAGTGACGGAATCACCAACGACATTATTACCGACTTATCCCGATTCCGGCAACTCCTTGTAATCGCGAGCAATTCAGTGTTCACCTACAAGGGAAAAACCGTCAATATTAAAGAGGTCGGAAAGCAATTGGACGTTCGCTATATCCTGGAGGGCAGTGTCCAGAAGATAGGTGACTCAGTACGCATCAATGCGCAGCTCATAGACGCGGTTGATGAAACCCATATCTGGGCAGAACGATACAATAGGGACTACAAAGAGATTTTCAATCTTCAGGGTGAAATCGTGCAGTCCATCGTTGTCGCTCTGGCTGTTAATGTCAGTCAAGCAGAGCGAACTCGAGCAATGCGCAAAGAACCACAAGATCTTGAAGCATATGATTACCTGCTGCAAGGGTGGGCACATTATTATCGCCGAACACGTGCTTCTAGCTTCCTTGCAAGTGAAATGTTCGCAAAAGCCGCTGAACTCGATCCGCAATATGCTGCAGCCTACGTGGGGCTTGGCTGGGTTGAGTATTCAAAAGTAGGTTACGGCTGGACCGAGTTTCCGCAGAGAGCTTTGGAGAGTGCATTTGTTTATGGCCGAAAAGCAGTGGAAATTGACTCAGCCAGCGCCTTAGCTCATGCCTTGCTCTGCAATGTCTATACTTTTCAAAATCAATACGAGCTCGCCATCCGTGAAGCGGAACAGGCCCTCGAGCTCAATCCAAACGACGCTTACACCTACGGGCAAATGGGGTGGACGCTTCTCTGGGCCGGTCGACTGGATGATGCTGTCGCTTCATTGGAAATGTCATTGCGCTTAGACAATACCTCGGTAAGGAATGCCTGGTTACATCTGGGAACGGCTTTTTACTTGAAAGAGAACTACGAGCAGGCCCTGGAAATTTTGGAAAAAGGAGTAGTCAAGCGACCGGATTATGTCGGTTATTACATTGTTCTTGCAGCGACCTATGCCCAATTGGGGCGCACACCAGAAGCTGCAAGTGCAGTACAAACCGTTCGCCGACTCGATCCCTTTTTTGAGGTGGAGTCATTCGGAACGGCATTTCGAGAATCGGCTCATCGTGTAGCCATTGCGGACGGCCTTCGAAAAGCCGGTTTATAAGAGATCAAAAAGAAAAATGGTGAAATAGCAACTTACTTTTGGGTAAGTTTGTCCCAGCTCTTGTCTGCTTTATTGATATTCTCGGCCGCATCAGCCTCAAATTTGGCGGCAGATTCGTCGTTAAAGTTCAGATAAAGCTTGCCGTCGATTATCTTAAATGCTTTCGGGTTCACACCGGCAACCTTGCCGGTTGTCGAGAGACTCCGAGCTCAGTGTCCACCATATTGCGGCGAATAGCGCTCCGGGTCTTGTACAAACAGTTCCAAGTTTTCTTTGCTGACAAAGTACCATTTGGCATCGTTCCATGTATGTGAAAACTCGCTGTTCCCTTTTACAGCACGGCCTTCGGTGTGATAGGCAACGGTGTCGTAGCCTTTAATAGCAACACCCCAAAAGGTTGTGTTGATCTTATCAAACGCACTGGCAGTAATGGCCCAGGGCAACAGAAATGCAGCGATTAAGGTGGTGACGATGACCAGCCGAGTTTTAGTTGAGAAACGCTTCAGCATGTTGACCTTCCTTAAATAGATTGAATTTCATCTCCATGAACTGGCGTGCCAAAAGAGTTTAGTTACGGCCGCCAGAATCATTATTATTATGCTTTTCATTTTTGCTTCCTCCATGTAAGCGAGGTCTTTTATGAAGGCTTTACTTATAGAAAATGAAAATTGAGCAGTGTCTAGAAAAAGAGAGTGACAGGAATTACGACAAAGATTTAAAAAGGATTTTTTTCTTAATTCTTAAACAAGCACACCCTGGAACTTATACTACTCGGAACTAAGACTCAATGAGAGATTCTAGCCACCAAAGCGAACTCTATTCTCCGACTACTCACTTACAAGATTGCTATACAGTGGCACGATGTCAATAATTCGTTGCTCAGTCGTTCGAATGTATTCGCTTGAAAAGAAATAATGTTCAAAATAAGGTAAGTAAGTGATTCCATCACTTACCTACCTTACCAGTGGATGCATATGAAAAGATAGTTTAGGATCTGTGCCAGAAGATTAAAAGGTCACCTTCTTGAAAGTTGAAAATATCCGTAAATCTATGACGATAATCTTTTCCCAATCAGCCGATTTTCACTTCAGTATAGGCTTCAAACACCCTCTAAAACTATTTCTACTATGATCAGGCGAGGTCAAAACGGTCAAGGTTCATTACCTTGTTCCAGGCCGCCACAAAGTCATTGACAAATTGCTCCTGCGAGTCTGCACTTCCGTATACTTCAGCCAGGGCACGGAGTTCGGAATTTGAACCAAAGATCAGATCGACACGAGTGGCGGTCCACTTAGATGCACCCGATGCGCGATCGCTGCCTTCGAAGAGGTCTTCGTCTTTTGAGACCGCTTTCCAGGCAGTATCCATATCGAGCAGGTTTACGAAGAAGTCGTTGGTTAGTGCATCTTGCTGGTTGGTGAAGACACCGTTTCGGGACTGTTCGAAATTGGCATTCAAAACGCGCATACCACCGACTAGTACCGTCATCTCCGGCGGGGTCAACCTCAGCAATTGTGCCTTGTCGACGAGCATCTCCTCAGCCGATACGGTGTATTTTGTCTTGAGATAATTGCGGAAGCCATCTGCTTCCGGCTCCATAATGGAGAAAGACTCAACATCAGTCTGCTCCTGCGAGGCATCCATGCGGCCCGGCGTGAAGGGAACCGTCACCCCGTGACCAGCATTCCTCGCCGCTTGCTCAACACCCGCGCAACCCGCCAACACAATCAGGTCAGCCAGAGAAACCGTCTTGTCGAAGGCACTCTGGATGCCTTCCAGTGTCCTCAATACCTTCGCCAGCTGATCAGGTTGGTTGACTTGCCAATCCTTCTGTGGCGTCAGGCGAATACGGGCACCGTTGGCACCGCCGCGCATGTCTGAGCCACGGAAGGTTGAAGCTGATGCCCAGGCGGTAAAGACCAGTTCGGAGACTGACAGGCCAGAATCAAGGATCTTGCCCTTGAGGGTGGCGATGTCATTCTCATCGATCAGTTCATGATCGACCTCAGGGATCGGATCCTGCCAGATCAACTCCTCTTCAGGAACCTCCGAGCCGAGATAGCGTGCGCGGGGACCCATATCTCGGTGGGTCAGCTTGAACCAGGCACGGGCAAAGGCGTCTGCGAACTCATCGGGATTCTCATGAAAGCGCCGCGATATCGGCTCATATTTCGAATCCATCCGCATGGCCATATCCGCGGTGGTCATCATGATGGGAACCCGCTTTGACGAATCGTCAGGGGCCGGCGCCATATTGTCATTGGTCGGCTCTTTCGGCGTCCACTGCGAAGCACCCGCCGGGCTTTTGGTCAGTACCCACTCGTTGCCGAACAGCATGTCGAAATAGCCCATGTCCCATTTGGTCGGGGTCGGATTCCAGGCACCTTCCAAACCGCTGCCGATCTGATCAGCACCTTTACCACTGCCATGACTGCTCTTCCAGCCGAAACCCTGTTCCTCGATTCCAGCTGCTTCGGGTTCAGGCCCCACATGTGCCGCGTCGCCGGCACCATGGCATTTGCCAAAGGTGTGCCCACCCGCGGTGAGGGCAACCGTCTCTTCGTCGTTCATCGCCATGCGTGCGAACGTCTCCCTAACGTCCCGCCCGGATGCAACTGGATCCGGATTGCCGTCCGGGCCTTCCGGGTTTACGTAGATCAAGCCCATCTGCACGGCGGCGAGGGGGTTCTCCAGATCTCGGTCGCCGGAGTAACGGCTTTTAGGCTTGTCGCTCGTAGCCAGCCATTCATCTTCAGCACCCCAGTAGATGTCTTTTTCCGGCTCCCAGATATCCTCACGCCCGCCGCCAAAACCGAAGGTCTTGAATCCCATCGATTCCATGGCAACATTGCCTGCGAGAATCATCAGGTCAGCCCAGGAGATTTTCCGGCCATACTTCTGCTTGATCGGCCAAAGCAACCGACGCGCCTTATCGAGGTTTACGTTGTCAGGCCAACTGTTGATGGGCGCAAAGCGCTGGTTGCCGGTACCTCCACCACCACGGCCATCGGCTGTGCGGTAGGTACCAGCACTGTGCCATGCCATTCGAATGAAGAGTCCTCCGTAGTGGCCGTAATCCGCTGGCCACCAGTCCTGCGAATCGGTCATCAGATCGGTTAGATCTTTCTTCACAGCGCCGAGATCCAGGCTCTTGAATTCTTCAGCGTAGTTAAAATCCTCGCCCATCGGATTAGACTTGGCGCCATGTTGGCGCAAAATATCCAGATTCAATTGGTCCGGCCACCATTCACGGTTCGACCTGCCACGGCCTGCAGTGAGTTTGCTACCTGCTCCCGTTACAGGGCACTTACTGTTTTCACTCATGATATTCCCTCCATTGTTGTAATATTTAATTCACGTGCTTCTATGAACACCCTACATTGGTGTCTAAAATTCCAGAAATCCCCAACCTACGCAGCCCCTCTCAGCAGCAACAATTGGCATCGTAGACCTGCAGTCGGGCCGCTGTGATTATCGGCAACAGGATCACCAACACTGTTTATTGACATGAGAGCCATGACAATCCCCTTTCTTCTTGGAAAAGATTTTTCATCTTCTTTTCTCAACACATTTCCTGCAGACACCGCGTACTTCAACGTGAGTTGCTTCAATTTCTCCATAAGAGTCAACCGAATCAGGTAGTCTGATTTTATCAAGATCGTTGCTGTAAAAGTCGCGGGTAAATCCACAGTCCCCACAAACAAAATGATGGTGACTATTCAGGTTAGCATCAAAACGATTGCGTTCACGGCTCGCACCAAGCGTTTTAACCAGCCCATGATCATTCAACAGCCAGAGTGTTCGGTAGATAGTATCGAGAGAGACGGTCGGTATACGGTTCCTGGTACGCTGGAAAACCTGTTCAGCATTGGGATGATCCCCGCTTTGAGCAATTTCACGAAAAATTTCTATGCGCTGATGTGTCAACTTGATTCCTTCATCACGGCACACTGTCTCGAAATGTTTCATCCGCTGTTCAATTTCTTTCTTCTTGATTTTCATAATTCTCTGCTTGTTAAGAATGTATTACTACCTCCAAGCTAGTCATCATTTAGAGTTCAGTCAACGCTAGCTATATTATTGAATAATACTGATCAACATACTGACATCACTAGTTATTTAAACAAATGCAAACTATAAAAAAAATAAAATAATCAAAAACTCATGACATGATGTCACCTGTGAACCCATTCACGTTGATCAATCGTCACGAGTCAAAATTTCTCCTGTTTCTCATACGTTTTACCCTATTTTCTGAATGCTCAGTCTCGTTTCTAAAAACAAGAACATCATGAGGAACAACTTCATGGTTCACACCTATGAGCCACTTGCAAAAGGCTCCTATAAAAATGTTTAAGGTGACAAGTATGTTCTATATACATAAAGTAAATGATATCGGGTGACTGTTATCACTCGATCAGTGCATGATATCCGTTTATAAACCGATTGATTTAATTGAAGTATCCTGTCTAATTATCCTCGGGTTGAATGATTTAGAGATAATAGATAATAGCGTATTATGAAACAATTTCAGGATTCGTAACGAATATTGGTTACCGATCTACAGTCACCATTTGCAGTAAAATAGGGAGATTACACAATGGCCAGATACAAACTTACGTATTTCGATATCGACGGTGGACGTGCTGAACCAATCCGAATTGCTTTTCACACGGCGGGAATAGACTTTGAGGACAACCGCATTTCGTTTGCTGAATTTGGAGAGATGCGATCTGGTACGCCCTTCAACTCAGTACCTGTACTTGAAATCGATGGCGCTCAGATATCTCAATCCAACGCCCTCAGCCGCTATATAGGAAAGATGGCAGGCCTTTATCCTGCAAACGATCTGCAAGCGCTCTACTGTGATGAAGTATTGGGTGCCCTCGAGGATCTCAGCCATCACATCGTTCGAACGTTCGGATTGCCGGAAGAGGAACTTCAACTGGCCCGCGAAAAACTCGTTGATGGTTGGTTATCGACCTATCTGAAGGGTCTTGATCAGCTCTTGATCCGCGGCGGTGGAGAGTATTTTGCAGACAATCAGTTGACGGTAGCTGATCTAAGGGCCTTCGTTCAGATGCGCTCGCTAAGCGACGGAATTCTTGATTACGTCCCGACTGATATTGTTCAACAAGTGGCGCCTGGCCTATTCGACCACCAAGAGCGCATCAGCGCTGAACCACGTGTTCGCGCATATTATACAACTCGCTCGCAGTAGATCTCCCTATAACCACAATCAGTAATCGCAAAAGAAAAATGGTTCCCCTTCCTCCTTAAGTTCGATAATCTTCCACAATGAAACAGCTATCGATTAGTTATCAGTTCCCGTAAATCCATGTCTGAGAGAATTTTCATGACTATATCGGAGAGTTGGCCATTCAACATATTTTCGATTTCAGTAATCTTCGGTCGTAAAACTGATTTACGATCATCCTGACGATTATATTTTTTTGTAAAAGAGCTCTTATCGTTCATTGCTTTCAGCGTTATCTGGCTGACAGCCTTGAAGTTGTAGAGCGATTTAGATTTAGATACGGTTACCAATAGTTGGTTGAGTTCAAGGTCAATGCGCACTGGAGCGGTGGTTTCAACCTTAAGCCCCTGTTCACGCATTCCGTCTAAAAGACCATCTGTAATAACGGTAATCGGTGAATTGAGGCTTGGAACCTTTACGACAGGGTCATCTTTCACCTTGTAGATAAGAACTTCCCCGTTCTCTCTTGCATCGAGTCCATTAACCAACACCGTCGAATTGGTATACACTGCTACAGATTGACTTGGAACCATCAGCTTGAGATTGGCAGTTTCCGGATATTTGACTCCGCATCCGGTTAAGAAAAGGACACATGTAAGTAGAACAATCTTATTCATCCTGTACTCCTCTGAAATTAAAGTTGAATAGTGCTATTACTGCCAAATGCACAGACTTTGTGTGACTTAATCTAGGTTGCGGAAGAGATCGTTCCACTGATATTGAAACTACGCCTGAGTTACAATCAAGTCAAGGTTTTGAATCGCCAAGCGCATCTACTAAAATTTACCGGCAACTATTCTCATAATAACCCTCTGCAGCGAACTCCAGCAAGTCTTGAACTCATCTCATACGATGCATAATTAATCAGGCCCACAATTGATACGTATCTGCTGGTGTCGGATTGAATCCACTTCTCTGGAACGCGCTTTTTTCCAGGCTGCCATGTTGCTCGTTATTAAAACATTGTATTATCATTAAAATCTGCATAAATTGAATATCAAATGAATCACTCAAAGAACATCAAACCTAACGGATAACAAGAGGTAAAACATGGCTCCTACTGTCGTACTCTACGAAACTATTCCCCCAGACTTATTGGCCCTTCTTGAGCAAAATTGTGATCTGACCTTTGTTGAATCGTTACAAAGTGTTTATCAGGCAGATCTGCAGACCCTGCTGGCAAACGCTGAAGGAATGATAGGAGTAAAGGATAAGATCGGCCCGGAGATACTCGATCTGGCTCCAAAATTAAAGGTCATTTCAACCATTTCAGTGGGATATGACAAGTTCGATGTTGCCGATTTGAGCAAACGAAATATCATGCTGATGCATACACCGGACGTACTGACAGAAACCACAGCAGACACAATATTCATGCTCATCCTGTGCTCCGCCCGGCGTGCTGTTGAACTGAATGATATGATTAGACAGAGCCAATGGCATGACGATATAGGTGCCGAATATTTTGGTACAGATGTGCATGGCAAGAAACTTGGCATCCTTGGAATGGGACGGATAGGCTCTGCTGTGGCCAAGCGAGCATATGGTGGTTTTAATATGGAAATCCTCTACTATAGCAGATCGGTTAACGAGCGAGCGCAAAAGGATTTCCAGGCACAGCGATTTTCATTAAACCACGTTCTGGCCGAGTCGGACTTTGTTTGCGTTACACTGCCTCTTTCAGAACAAACGCGAAAACTCATTGGTCCAAAAGAGCTGGCTCTGATGAAACCCGGCGCTTTTCTCATTAATGGAGGTCGCGGACCCATTATCGATGAAAGAGCCCTGATCGAAGCTCTGCAGAAAGGAATTATCAAAGGCGCTGGTCTGGATGTTTATGAACAGGAGCCGCTATCAGGAGATTCACCACTTGTAGATATGGCCAATGTTATTACGCTGCCCCACGTCGGCTCTGCTACGCATGAAACCCGCTATGCAATGGCTGAATGTGCGGTTAAGAATCTGCTCGCCGCTCTCACTGAGCGAACATCGGTTAATTGTGTGAATCCTGAAGTCATAGACCGTGTCAGCTCGTACTGAAACACACTGATGATTGTGCATGCTGCAGCAATTGATGGTGATCTCAGGAATTATATCGATATC
>JABDPQ010000182.1 GCA_013042695.1 Desulfobacterales bacterium
CTGCAAGACATCGGCACGTTGATGCAGGGACGTCAGGTCTTCGCGTCTCGTGAGAAGGGTGGAATCGCCACGAAAGCGCATCATTCTGGCGGCTTGCAGGACCGTCCTCCGCTTTTGAGTGAAGCAATTGATCAGCGCTACTACCTGCCGCCGGTGTTATCCGACAACTTTGTTTTCCAACCTTGGCTTGCCGGTACAGCAACAGTACGATTTTACAATGCCAGCCGTAATATTGATGAACTTAAGAACCATAACCTAAGATTATATCTTGATGAATCCTTTGATGAGCCGCATTGGCAGGAAGCCGAATTATCTGAAATCAATTTGGCAGAGTGTCCGGATACACCGCCCCAGGCAAGTTCATTTTTCAGTCTGCCGGAAATGTTTTCCTCATGTAAAGATCTCAGAGCCATAGAGAAAGGATTTGCCGACTATCTCTACCAGAATGAGAGACTGGAACTATTGCGAGCGCCTTCATTGAAACTGGAGTCAAGGCCTGGCGAGAGTGAAACCGAATTTTCTGTACGTATCGCTGACTATCTGAAAGAGAAAAAAGAGCTGGCAGCTGAAAAAGTTCTTAGCTCATTTCAGCTCAAACGTCAAAGACTGGAAAAAAGGCTTGAATCGGCAGCAATAAAAATTGACAAAGAAAAAAGCGATGTGTCTTCAAAAACAGCTGATACTTTTATCTCATTTGGCACGGCTGTGCTCGGAGCTTTTTTCGGGCGCAAGGCGCTATCTGCATCAACCGTTACCCGTACGGCAAGTAGTATAAAAAAGGCCGGTCGCATCTCCAAAGAGAAAGCAGATGTTCGCAGGGCTGAAGAGGCGGTTACGAATATAGAGGCAGATATTGAGCAGCTGCAATTTGAGCAGGACGAAGCCATAGCAAAAATTGCCGATAAATATGATCCAATACATGTG
Organism: Desulfobacterales bacterium; assembly: GCA_013042695.1. Lineage (GTDB taxonomy): Bacteria > Desulfobacterota > Desulfobulbia > Desulfobulbales > Desulfocapsaceae > JABDPQ01. The sequence goes on from JABDPQ010000182.1 coordinate 925, forward strand.
GAAACAGAAACGTTTACCATAAATCCCAGGAGAAATGATATCTTTGATGTACGAGTCAGCATACTCTGGGAAATGGAGGTGCCTGCAATCAAAAGCAAGCAGGCCTGATGGCCTTGTGGCTGCTCAATTGCCGGTATAGTATCCTGTATAGATGATTACGGTCTCGGATTTGCCCATGGCAGCCCCTGAGCTTTTAATCGTGAAGGGTGATTATAAAAATACTATTTAGTTGCGGCCTTCCCAACTGGTTTAAAAGCCTTTCTTGCACGCGAGGGCATATTTTAGCTCCCAATTAATCATCACTATTTAGCATTAAAACCTTGTTCTTATGAATGTCAGCGGCCTTATTTTTGCTATTAAGCAGTTCTCAACACATGACGGTCCAAATATCAGGACAACAATATTTTTTAAGGGGTGCCCTTTGGGCTGTTGGTGGTGTCATAATCCGGAAGGTCTCTCCGAAGGTGTTGAATTGGTATACAATCGTGAGAATTGTATCAGGTGTGGAGATTGCCTTGTAAACTGCCCACAGCATGCCCTCGTTTTTTCATCAACTGAAGTAGAGCGAGATCTCCACTCATGTACAAGCTGCGGCAACTGCAGCGAAATTTGTCCGTCCCGTGCACACGAAGTAACCGGCTGGAAAACAACGACCCGGGAAGTCATGGATCAGATTGAAAAAGATATGCCGTTCTATGATCAATCGGATGGAGGTGTCACCTTTTCCGGAGGTGAGCCGATGTCGCAAGCGGAATTTTTGCTGTCCCTTTTAAAAGAATGTGAAAAATTATCTATTCATCGGGCGGTTGATACATCCCTGTATGCCTCAGCTGCTTCAGTTTCTGAAATCGCCGCACATACCGACCTCTTTCTTTGTGATATAAAGCATATGGACAGTCGGCTGCATAAACATTACACCGGTGTCGGCAACGAGCTGATTTTAAGCAATATCAGGCTTCTGTTGAATCAAGGAAGTGCAATAAGGATGCGTATCCCCTTAATACCTGGTATAAATGATGATGATAAGAACCTGCAGGAAACCGCTGCATTTATTAGTGATACTGCAGATGGCAGTACCGTCGACCTGCTGCCGTACCACCGGGCAGCTCGAGCAAAATATGAGAAATTATCCGTTGCTTATCCTGGAAACGATATCTCTCCAATGGATAATTCGCGGATCGCGCATACCGTTGCGCTATTCAGCAAGTATGGCCTAACGGTTCAGGTAGGAGGTTAGTATGAACAGCAGAATTGCACGATTGAGAGAAGAAAGTTTTAGCAACTCACCGAGACTATCGATCGAGCGGGCACTATTGGAAACTGAATTCTATAAGCAGGAAAACGGTAAGCATTCCATTCCTGTGATGCGGGCGCTGTTTTATAAATACCTGTGTGAAAAGAAGACCATCTATATCGGTCCAGATGAGTTGATCGTTGGTGAGCGTGGGCCTGCACCTGGAGTTGTGCCAACATTTCCTGAGCTCACCTGTCATTCGGTAGAAGATCTTACAATCCTCAACAGTCGTGCAATGGCTCGTTATGGTGTGACTGATGAGGATATCAAAAAATATCAAGATATCGTCATACCCTACTGGCAGGGAAGGTCGATGAGGGAGCGAATCTTTAGCCAGGTGCCTGATGAATGGCGAAGGGCATACGAAGCCGGTTTATTTACTGAATTTATGGAACAGCGCGCCCCTGGTCATACGGCGCTGGATGGTGCCATATATGCCTGCGGTATGAATGATTATAAAAAGAAAATCTCGGATCGAATCGAACGGCTGGATTATCAGAGCGATCCTGAGGCGGCAGACCGGTTCGAACAGTTGACGGCAATGTCTATTGCCTGCGATGCTGCAATCATTTTTGCCCGGCGTCATGCTGATTTAGCTGACCAGATGGCAGAGGGCACCCCAGACAAAACGCGTGCCAAGGAGCTGCACACTATAGCCGCCGTCTGTAGAAGAGTACCGGCACAAGCACCGCGAAATTTTCATGAAGCCCTGCAAATGTATTGGTTTGTCCACCTTGGGGCCATCACCGAATTAAATGGCTGGGATGCCATGACTCCGGGACACCTGGATCAGCATCTGATACCATTTTATCAGCAAGGCATAACGGCAGGAACCCTGACCCGCGATGCAGCCAAAGAACTGCTCTCTTGCCTGTGGATAAAAGTCAATAACCATCCCGCACCTCCAAAAGTCGGTGTGACCGCCAAAGAGTCCGGGACATATAATGATTTCACCCAGGTTAACCTGGGTGGCATCTGCAGGGATGGGAGCGATGGCTCAAATGAGGTTTCTTATTTAGCACTTGAAGTAGCTGATGAGCTTCATCTTCTGCAACCTCAGCCGAGTGTGCATATCAGTACCAAAACTCCTGTACGTTTTCTCAAAGCAGCAACGAGAGTGATCAGGAACGGCTATGGGTATCCGTCGGTGTTCAATACCGACGCCGTGGTTATGGAGCAGGTAAGAATCGGCAAAAGTGTCGAAGACGCCCGCGAGGGAGGTACGAGCGGCTGTATAGAAACGGGGGCTTTCGGCAAAGAAGCCTACATCCTTACCGGTTACCTTAATGTCCCGAAAATACTGGAAATTACTCTAAACAATGGAGTTGATCCATTGTCTGGTAAAAAGGTCGGTATTGAGACAGGCAATCCTACAGAATTTACTCAGTTCGCAGACCTCCTTGCAGCTTTCAGACGGCAGCTCGAGTACGTCGTGGATCTTAAGATTCGAGTAAACAACTATATCGAACGGATGTATGCCAAGTATGCACCTGCTCCGTTTCTGTCCGTAGTCATTCAGGACTGTATTGAAAATGGGCAAGACTATTATAATGGCGGTCCCCGATACAACACAAATTATATTCAATGTTGCGGCATTGGTACCATTACCGACAGTCTGTCAGCGATAAAAACACATATTTATGAGCATAGAACCGTCAGTTGGGAGAGGTTGCTCAAAGCCCTCGCCAGCAATTTTGCCGGCGATGAGCCTCTGCGGTTGACGCTCTGGAACAAGACACCATTTTTTGGCAATGACGATGACCGAGCGGATTTGATTATGAAGCAGGTCTATGAGAGTCTCTTCTCCGCCATAGATGGAAAACCGAACACCAAGGGTACGTCCTATCATTTGAACATGCTGTCAACGACATGTCATGTCTATTTTGGCAAGATGCTTGGGGCTACACCTAACGGCAGATTTGCCCATCTGCCGCAGTCCGATGGTACTTCGCCATCACACGGTGCTGATCGTCGGGGGCCAACAGCTGTTATCAAATCGTTGAGTAAGATGGACCAGGCAAAATCGGGCGGCACACTGCTGAATCAGAGGTTTTTGCCAAGCGTCCTGGCGACAGATTCTGATCTGGATAAATTAGGTGATTTGATAAAGACGTATTTCAACCTTGGCGGGCATCACATCCAGTTTAATGTGATCGATACAGCTACCTTGAGAAAAGCCCAGGAAGCGCCCGATGAATATCGTAATCTTCTCGTCAGGGTTGCCGGGTACAGTGATTATTTTGTAGATCTCGATAAGGAACATCAAGAGGAAATTATCAGTAGAACAGAGCAAGCGTTCTCCTAGCAGATAGCGAGGCTGTGTAAATTCCATAGTTGTTTTTCTTTTGCAGATGAGCTTAATACATTACGGTGCATAGAGATTTATGCCCGTACATATTTCCCCGAAGACTTCGTTGGCGAGCAAGAGAACAGCCAGAAGGAACTGCTCCAACTCTGAGGACTCGAGTCGGCAATTATTATCGTAGTGTGGCATAAGAATTCAGAAATTAAGGGTAGTATCCATGAGTGAAATAGTTCTGATCAGCATTACCGGGAGAGACAGGAAAGGGCTTGATGCAAAATTTACCGGTATTTTGGCAGAGTATGGCGTCAATATTCTTGATATTGGCCAGTCCGTAATCCATGAGCACATATCCCTTGGCATTCTGGCTGAGATTCCCAAATCAGAAGATTTTTCTGCCATTTTTAAAGATATGCTGTTTGAAGGACACAACAAGGAATTGAGGGTAGACATTAAATCTGTTGATCCGGATAACTATGAAAATTGGGTGCATGCCCAAGGCAAAGAAAGAAGGATTATTACCCTTCTCGGCAGAACGCTTACCGCCCAGCAAATCTCTGCAGTTGCCAGCATCATATCTGAAAACCATTTGAACATAGACAGCATCACTCGTTTGACCGGGAGAATTTCACTAAAAAAAAGACAGCACAACCCACGAGCCAGTGTACAACTGTCCGTTAGCGGAAGAGCGCTGAATATTATTGATATGCGAAGAAGATTTATGGAAATTTCGCAAAAAGAGGGAATTGATATTTCGTTTCATCTGGACAATATCTATAGGAAAAACAGGAAGCTTGTTGTTTTTGACATGGACTCGACTTTGATTCAGGCAGAGGTGATTGACGAGCTGGCTGCATTAAACGGTGTCGGGGAACAAGTGCATAAAATTACCGAATCTGCCATGCGAGGAGAGATAGATTTCAAGGAAAGCTTTCGCCAACGGGTTGCCCTTTTAAAAGGTATAAAAGAAGAGCAGTTGAGGCAGATTCCAAGAGATCTGCCATTGACTGATGGGGTTGACTTGGTTACCAAAACCTTGAGAGGGTTGGGGTACAAACTCGGTATTCTTTCAGGGGGGTTCACCTTTGTTGGTGAATACTTAAAAGATCGGCTCGGTTTTGATTACCTGTATGCCAATGACCTTGACATTCAAAATGGTGAGGTGAGCGGTAAAGTCGTTGGAGATATCATCGATGGCGAGAAGAAAGCGATATTATTGCAACAGATTGCCAACAAGGAAAACATCGCCCTTGAACAGACGATAGCTGTCGGTGATGGAGCCAATGATCTGCCGATGATCAGTATTGCGGGCTTGGGCGTTGCTTTTAATGCCAAACCTGTTGTCAGGCAAAAGGCATCCAATGCCATATCAAGTGTCGGGCTCGATGGTCTTCTCTATTTGATCGGTAT
>JABDPQ010000186.1 GCA_013042695.1 Desulfobacterales bacterium
TGTCCACCCTGAGGCGGCTCATGGCCAATTCCAGATGGTCGACAAAGGGATTGCTATGTTTCCATCCAACCTTAAGCTTCCTTTAGTTTACCTGTAATCTTTGAGATATACCACCAATAATTTGAAGAATTACAGGTTTTTGTACTTTTCAAGACTTCTGCTGACTGAATCAACTATTTCAGCCGCATTCGGGCTTTTGACGACAACGTTATCGACACCAATATTCAGCGCCTTCTCTCGAGTTTGTTCTTCATCGTCACCGGTAAACAGAAAAAGTTTTATACCTTTCATTTCCTGGTATTGGCGAATTTTCTCACATACCTGAATACCTGTTATATCCGGGAGATGAAAATCAATGACAGCAGCATTGGGTTTTTCCGCCATAATTAAGCGCAATCCATCTTTGCCGTTTGAGGCGGTAACTATTCGATAACCAGCTTTCTGAAACAATCGCGTATACAGCCTTCGTATTACCGGATTATCATCAACAAGTACGATTTTCTGAGCAAAAGAGGCTGTGTGCTTGTCAGGCTTTTGTTGCAAATCAAATGGAGCGATGAGTAATTCATCCCCCCAACAAATTTCCTCGTCTGCTGCAGGCATCAAAATATCTCTGCCGTTTCTTCTTATACCGATAATGTGTCCACCAAGCAGGGTCGACGCTGTATCGACGACATGATTTTCGACATTGGATTGCTCCGTTACTTTTTCCCACCATGGCTCCGATCGCCTGTCAGCTGCCGAAAAATCCGCTTTTTTCTCATCTGTGCCGTGCTAAAGTATTTTATCAGCGACCCTTCTGCCTGCAGATGCGTAAGGCGAGATAATGGAGTCTGCTCCGGCACGTAGCATCCTCGATTCCGAGGAGGCCATATCTGTTCTGGCTATGATGTTCAAAGTCGGGTTCAACTCCCTGGCAGTTAATACGGTAAATAAGTTTTCAGGATCAGCATTTAAAAGAGCCAACAACGCAGATGCCTGTTTTATTCCGGCTACAAGCAAAAAATTTTCCCTGGTGGCGTCACCTTCAAGAAAAGCATAGCCTTGCTCTTTAATAATCGCTATCTGGTCTGCATCCAACTCAATCACCACAAATTCGGCACCAACCTTTAGGAAGTGCTCCGCTGCGGCCTCGCCGACCCGTCCAAAGCCGCAAATGATATAGTGATCCCTGAGCTGCTGGATTCTCTTTTGCATCGTTCTCTTACCCAGTTTTTGACTTGAGGCACGCTCTATGAGTTGCTCAGTAAAAGCATGTGCCAGAAAACCGATACTTCCAAAACCAAACAATATCAAAAATATTGTAAACACCCTGCCCACTGGTGAAAGCGTATGGATCTCCCCAAAGCCAACCGTTGAAATGGTGATGACAGTCATATACAAAGAATCAAGCAGTGGATAGTGTTCAATGAGACGATACCCCACCGTCCCCAAAACCAAAAATCCAACAGTTGCCAGAAATGCGTGTCTTATTTTATCGTTTTTGATCATATTTCATCTACTTCGCGCGTTTTTATGCTCAACTCTTATTTAGGTATATCAAGAAGATGGCTGGATGAAAAGAGAGAATATAAAAATAACAGGATGTTATAATGAATCGTGAGGTGAAATGGCCCTGCTCACATCGAAATTTAACTAACAGTACCTTCGTTTAGCTGCATCACAATTCGAATTTAGTGACAAATAGTAACAATCTAGATGGCTTATCATGTATTTAAGATATCGGTGCCAAACGAAATCTGCTGTTTTTTTACCCCCTAACTGACACCAACCAAACCTTTCTTATTGCATTCATTTACAAAATCGTGTGGATTATCCTTGAAAAATAAAAGTTCGCAAGGCATATCTTTGTGGAATATTTTTTACATAACGAATTAAGTACGCTCAAATGAGCATGAAATATCTTTTTCTCCTTTAGTATCAAACTCAGTACGAATTTTTATGTCAGAAAACTCTTCAGATCTATTTGGCTCTATCAGTATATCTCCTGAGCAGAACACGACTCAGCCTGAACCCGAGCCCGAGACCAAACAGTCACCACCCAGAAAAAAGCAGACCAAGCTACCACAGAGGCAAAAGAAAACAAGTGGGAGAGGGAAGGTTAAATGGTTAGTACTACTCATCTTGCTGGTTTCAGCGTACAGCGCAGCAGGCTTCCTGCTGGTGCCCTATCTGGTTAAAAATGTACTTCCTGATTATGTGGAATCCAGACTGCAGGTAGGCTTCTCGGTAGACAAAGCGATTTTTAACCCGTTCAACTTTGATCTAGAACTGCACAATCTCGAACTGGAAACGATCACTGCGGACAAACCATCGACGCAGTTTTTAACGGCACAAATGCTGGAAGTCGATTTTGATTTGCTGTCCTTGCTGCGCGGTGATCTGGTCTGCAGTAGTATGAGTGTTGACGGACTGAAAATGATGTTGTCCCGGGAGCAAAATAAACAATATAATATCTCTTATCTGTTTAAAGGAAAATCACCAAAAAACCAAACCGGCATTATTGATTTTGCTGAATTGCCGTTTCTCTTTTCCCTCAACAACATCAATATCCGCAACTCTCAAATTGTTATAAACGATAAGAGCACCTCAAAGGTGCATACGATCGATAGTATTGAACTTGCTCTGCCGGCTATTTCTAATTTTCCCTACCAAACTGACTCCTACATACATCCCCGCTTCTCAGCTGTAATTAATGGCAGCCCCATTAAACTGAGCGGAGAGGCCTCGGTCGCAGGAGCGGCAGACCAGGACGGCAGAGAAACAGAGCTCAGCTGTGACATCAACGATATAGATATACCACTATATTTCGACTACCTCCCGGTAACGCTTCCTGTCGATATC
>JABDPQ010000190.1 GCA_013042695.1 Desulfobacterales bacterium
GTTCAAAATCCTTGAGGTACTGACCGATCAGTGGGCTACCTTTTGGCACGTGTACTTCTCGGATGACACAATTTATGCCGTAGGTCTTTTGGAAATATTCAGATGATCCGTTGGATTCCTCCTGCAACTTGCCTTTGGGCAGAACAAGCCGCCCGAATAGGACGAAGTAGGCGATACCAACAAGCAACATGGCCAGTCCAACTGGTGTTACGGCAAACAAGCCAAACGATTCCATCTGCTGGTCGGGGGGAAGCTGGTTATTGGCGTTCAGAATGAGATCATTCAGGAGAATAAGCGGACTGGAGCCAACCAAAGTGAGTGTTCCGCCCAGGATGGCGCAGAAACCCATGGGCATGAGCAGTCTGGAAATCGGTATGCCTGCTCGCACTCCGATGCGTTTCACCACCGGTAAAAAAAGGGCGGCGGCTCCAACGTTTTGCATAAAACAGGAAACGATCCCGACTGTTCCCGAGATCAATGGGATAATTCGAGTTTCAGTTGTTCCCCCGACCCGCACAATTTGTTTGGCAACGATGTTCATAACACCGGTTTTGTCCAACCCGGCGCCAATAATCATGACAGCAATAATCGACATTACCGCATTGCTCGCAAAGCCGTTGAATAGATTGTTAATATTGATGAGCCCCTCGTCCAGTCCCATCATGGGTGCTATCAATGTAGTAAACCCAAGAAAGACCATCACCGAGATGGCAGCAACATCGATGGGAACGATTTCGAAAGTAAACAAGAAAACCGTAAGCAACAAGATAGCAACGACCCAGGCTATTTCAGTATTAGGCGCCAAATTAGTCAAATAAATACCAGGCAGTATAAACAGTAATACTGTTGCAGAAAGAAAGATCGCTCGTTTCCGCATGTTTTCTCCCCTTATTATGGTGAAGTCCTAGCGGACGAATCGAAAGAAGGTGGTAAATCATCCCTTTGTAAGTGGTGAGTCATCGCTTGGTAAACATAACTCAAAATTTCCGCGGAACCCTGCCACAATTCACAGTTTCTATAAACAATCTTCTTTATGCCGCTTTTTCTCGAGTGTATTACCCCGCAAAAAGAAATAGCCTGCCGATACATTGCTGTTAGCTATCTATCCATGGAACCTCATCTCATTTTGCATGAAACGCATCACTGCATCAGAGGTGTCTTGGCTTCTGTCCTGGTTAGATAGCATCTTTAAATAACCACAATGTGTTGTTTTTTAAACTAGTTATTCCTCTTTAGGAGTCAAGTCTTGGCTAGGTAGAATGGTCTGGACGTATCGTGATTGACACTTTTATATGATGCTTTTACTCTTGTTTTGCTGCTTGTTTAAATTCACGTGTCCGATTGTTACTTAAATCTTCAACATTCTTTGCTTTATTAATTGGTGTTTTAATCATGTCCACCGCGTCATGGGCAATTTTATTTTTCGTTTTTTTGATAACATTTTTTTCATCTGACTCCTCAGTATTCGAGCATGAGATCGTCAACGACAAGGCTACTATCTGCAAGATAGTGATGCATGATTTTCTTATGTTCATGAGTTTATCTCATAGAAATAACAAGTTTTTTGGGCAAACAGGCCCAAGAAGTCAGTTATTTTTTTTAGGAACCTGTCAACCCCGCTGTTTATAAGCCTACTGAATGTTCGACTCCTCCCAACTTGTCATTAATTATGTTGAAGAATCAAAATGATAAGGCCTTTCTGATTAGTAGGGGCTCATAACCGAAAATTGCATTCAAATGATGGAGCAAAGCATGCTGTCCCTCTGTTCTCCAGGTACGAGTAATTTTGCCATCAACTTCACGATATTTTTCAAGCAGCAGGTGAATGTCGGTATAGCTTTCAGGATAATCCTGCATGGCATCATCGATGAGTCCTAACCACAGTGAACTTGTACCCATTATGAATGATGGCCAGTTTTTCTGGAGACTAGCTGACCAACGTCGATCACTGGTGTCTTCGACATTTTCTAAAATCAGTTGATCTAGGTTGTCAAATAGCACTTTTTTTATCAAGTTTGCTTCATAAGCCTCACTAAGCACATTGCTTTTAGCAATTTCTGAATAGATAATAGAGGCGATCTCTGGGGTGCTGTAAAATAAGAAAGAAAACTGATGCCCGGTATCATCGCGCGCTGCTCTGCGATGAAAACGCCAATAGGAAATATTGTTAATGTGCTTTACAAGAACAGGGGAAACTACTGCATGGGCAATAAGTAAATCCATTGCCCAGTTAATTTCCGTATCAACAGGCCAAACAACCTGAAAACTGCAATTCCACCAGTAGGTGTTGTCTGTAATTTTAAAGCTGGGGGGAACGTTATCTTTTGACAGTAGATGAATCGGTTGCCTATTTGTGCTGCACCCAAATACTAAGATTCCCATCAAGATAACCAGCAATATGGTTCTTTTACCAATGAGAGATATCATTTTGAGTATGTCTCTAAAAATTTTTGAGATTACATTAAATTTCCAGATAGTTACATCTTACCATAACTTGTAAAAATCTTTTTGAGAATAAACGAAGAACTGGCAAGGAAGATTGTCCTCAGTATTGTTTTGAGAAAGAACAGCTTAATCGTTGCGATGCTTTCTGTGAATGTGCGCTTAATCGTGAAGTTATCGAAATCTTAAAGGCGAGACAAATAACAAAAAGTGGCTCAGAAACTAACCTCATCATCAGCTCCATCCATACAATAGTAATTATTCAAGATAGCAGTAAAATACTGTTATTATTGAATATCTCCAGATAGAAAATGTTTCTCTTGTCATCGTTGATTGTCAGGAAAGCATCTTCTCCATTCTGAGCAAATACACTTGTTAACATTTCGAGGGTGAATGGTTCTTAATTACTTGTATTTATATTACTTTTTTTGCCTCTATTGCGACCGTTTCATTCTCCATCATCGAAGCATATACTACTCTGTCTCATTGACTTTTCATTACACTTTATCATAAGATGAAACTATACTACAATGAGCTAGGCTATTTTGGATAAAGGAGTCTTAAATATTTGAAATAGTATCGAAATATTTTCATTCCATACTTCAAAGGAAAAATTAGATTGATCCAAAAAATCAATCAAAGATGTCCTGAGATGATGGCGCTTTTGCGTTACTCAGAGGATTCCATATTCTTCAAGGATATGGACGGCAGATTTGTTTTGGTAAGTGAAGCCAAAGCGAGAAGATCAGACGTTTGTTGGGAGGATATGGTGGGGAAAACTGATTTTGATTTTCTCCCCCTTGAGGAGGCACAGAAATGTCGAGATGATGAAATTTTCATTATGGAGACAGGAGAGTCGTTAGTGGACAAGGAGGAAGAACTGACTCGTCTAAATGGCACCAAATCTTGGATCTCTGTTTCTAAATTTCCCTGGAAAGATATCGACGGAGAGACTATTGGAGTGATTGGAATTTCACGTGATATCTCTGAGCGTAAAAAATTAGAAAACCATATTTTGCGAATGCTTTCCATAGCAACACATGACATGCGATCTCCAATTGCGTCCATTGCTTTAACAATCAAATTATTGACAAGAGGAAGATTTGGCGAGGTTAGTGGAAGTGTTAAGCAAACGCTATACGATGTTTTTGATCGTATGGTTAGATTAGAAAAAATTGTTGAGGAATATCTGACCAAATCAAGCTTGATGAACTCCAGTGAAATTGGAAAGAAAGAACTACTTGACCTCCGTGAGGATATTATTGATCCGATTCTTGGAGAATTTTCACAGGAGATTGAGAAGGGAGATATTCAGATTGACAATTGTCTTGGTGCAATACCAGGTGATAAAATTATTGTTTCTGCCAATAAGAACTGGTTGGCCATCGTGTATCGAAATCTTCTTTCTAATGCTATTAGTTACACTGGCAAAGGTGGTGTGATTGCGTATGGATTTGAAGATAATGGGGAAATGTACCGTCTTAACGTTTATAATAGCGGAAAACCAATTCCTGCAGAGAAAAGACTTTCGATATTTGAAATGTTTGAGAGCGAGGGTGGTTCAGGCATTGGACTCCCTGTCAGTCGCGAACTTGTGCGACGTCATGGAGGGGATTTGTGGTGCGAAGAAGCTCAAGACGGTCACCCTAATTTTGTCTTTACTCTTCCAAAAGATTAAGAACTCGCAAGTGATATTCCAATCAATCTCGGACATGGTCTGGAAGAATCTCTTATTTATGAAAGTTGATGAAACGGTCAGTGGAGATTCCCCCTCCAATGCCGGTTTTTAAGCTATGCAATCATAGAAAGGCTTCCCCCCGGCTATATTTGGCCAGAGCATCCGGATCCAGATCGATTCCAAGGCCGGGCCTATCCGGAATGGGAAGCATCCCGTCTTTATCCAGAGACCACTTTGAGGTACCGATCTCATCCACATATGGTGAACCTGTTAAGTATTCGACCAAGTCCGTATCGGAAAACGCGGAAGACAGTTGGAGATCGACGGCCAGGCCAACAAGCGTGTTCCAACCGTGGGGTATAAAACGTACGCCATTTTCCCGAGCCATCCAGCCGATACGCCGCTCTTCGCTAATACCGCCAACCTTGGTTACATCTGGCTGAACGATGTCGAAGGCGCCCCGACTTAACCACGGATAAAAAGACTGGCGTCTGGTCAGAACCTCACCGCCGCTAATGGGTACTGTTGACTGGCGGCGTAAATGGATGTAATCCTCTATGGCGTCCGGTGCAAGTGGCTCTTCAAACCAGGCAACATCATAGTTAGCCAGCATTTCGGCAGTGCGCAAAGCCCACTTATATCCATTGTTCCAAAATGCGTCACTGCCTCCTGCGTCAACCATCAATAATGAATCTGGGCCTATTGCTTCGCGTGCGCTCCTGACAATGGCCTCATCAGTAGTGGCGTTCACACGGCCAAAGGGGCCCCAACCGATTTTGAAGGCGGTAAAGCCTTGGGCCTTGACAGTGCCGAGGACTTCGGCCATTTCTTGTGGTTCGCGCATCAATAGTGAAGCGTATGGTTTTACACGTTCACGGTAGCGCCCCCCCAATAACCGTCCCACAGGTTGTCCAGTAGCTTTGCCAAGAATGTCCCAAAGCGCAATATCGATGCCGCTGATGGTATGAGTGAGCGAACCGCCGCGCCCTAACCAAAAGGTGTGCTGGTGCAACTTTTCGCTAACCCGTTCCGGCTCTAAGGCATTTTCACCTAGATACAGGTCTTTCATGACTTCCAGCGCGGATTTGACCAGGTCGTCATTCGTGAAGACGCTGCCAAGCCCTGTCAAACCCTCATCGGTAGAAACCGCAATCAGTGTGTGAACACAGTCTTCCTGGGTCAATTCATTGGACCAACCGCCTTCCGGTGTCCCATGCCTTAATCCTAGAGCCTTAATTTCCTTTATTTTCATTT
>JABDPQ010000193.1 GCA_013042695.1 Desulfobacterales bacterium
CCGACGGCTCTAAATGTTATTTCACGTAATCGGCCAATTTCACGCATTATTGGAGATAACTCAACCGGCTCAAAAAGGTAGATGGTTTTGCCATCGGGGGTGTTGCCAAGTTTTTCACCGCTGCTAAGTGATTGTACCAGATCAGCTCTACGTTCTGGCCTGGCGATTGAAGCATCGGTAGCAAAAAGAGGAGATTTTCGGTTACCGATGCGATACACGTGTTTTTTAAACAGCTGTATTTTATCTTTTCGGCGAATAGCTATGGATCGGTAAGTTTCATAGGGGATGATTGAGCCAATTGTTATGTGTACCTGTTTTTTCCTCTGATAAAACATTTCACTAACAAGCATAATAGTTGAAAACGACTTCAGAAGAATGGAAGCAATGTAAAAGGTAATCGAATTGCGCCCGCTGATGTGGATCGGCAGAATTGGTGCCTTAGCTCTTTCCGCCATCTTTAAAAATCCCTGATGCCAAACCCCGTCTTTTATACCACGGAGTCCAAACCGAGAGACCTCGCCTGAAGGAAATATGATTACGGTCTCTTCGTTTTCAAGTGCCGAATTAATTCCCTGGATGTGCCTTTTGCCACTCTGACCGGTCATATTTCGGACCGGCAGAAGGCAGGGACGTAACGGTGGAATCGACATTAATAGATCATTGGCCACGATTTTTGCATCAGGACGAACTTCATAAATAAGTTTAAGTAATGCAAGACCGTCAAGCGAGCCAATCGGATGGTTGGCGATAATTACAATCTTGCCAGTTGACGGGATGTTCTCACGCTGTCGATCAGAGACTATATAGCTAAAATGAAAATACTCTAGTACTTGTTTGACAAATTCAATACCGCGAAGGTGCGGATATTGTTCGGCAAAATCTAGAAAGGCTTGTTCATGGAGGAGTCGACGAAGAACCGTTTTAACAAGCGGGGCAAAGATACGGCGGTTGTTTAAGGCCGGGTAATACTCATCTATGACTTGATCGACACTAAACATAGTGAGTGGTCGTTAATTAACGTTTTGAAAAGTAATGCGTTTAATAAAAGCTGACGATAAACCATCAGGAAGTCCGCCGGTGTCAACTTCAATGGCAATACCAGTTACAGGAGGAGTCGTCGCCTGATCAAACCATGTTTTGAATGCCTGGGAATAATTGAACCGGCTGGTAATCAATTGGCCAGGAGCCGGGTTGTCCAAACACACATACCGTCCTGTTGCAGTATAGTTTCCTCCAATGTATGGTCGCTTGGCTACCTCATGTTTGCCGAGAAACATGCCGATGAAAAAGGGCGAGTCGGGAAGATAAAAGTGGTCGGCGGGTAACGGGTCACCAAAGAAGAGGTAGACCATCACCGCTTCTCTGTTTTTGCTGTTGTCCCAGTTTGCAGCTTCGGGATATCGCTCGATTCCCCACTCGATTTCAAGCCAATTAGCCTGTTGTATCTGGAGATCTTTCTTGATCATAAACCCAAATGCCGGTCTTGTGGTACTGATCTTAAGGTTGTTGTCATCAGTAACAATATGTATCTTTTTGCCTTTTGACATACCTTTTTCAAACGAAAAACCTTGGCCCGTCAATTCTTGCCGGACATTGTTTGGAAGGGCAGTGAAATCAATCTCCCAGATTTGTTCTGCAGAGGTAATCGTTGTGCTTGAGGCATAGACTAAGGTTGCTGGTTCGGCGATGATTTCTGAAAGAAGATGCTGTGAAAGGTAACAGATGGAAAGCAGAATAATGACTAATCGCAGTTTTGACACGAAACGCGTCAACCAAATGGATCTGGTATGAGACAATCGGTCTTGATCAATCAAAGATCGTATCGGCGGAGGTGCTGCCGGAATCAGGTTGTGTTTTCGGGGCAAACGCAAAGCGTAGCTCAATTGCAAATATCAATGTTTGGAAACAAGTGTAATTAAAATAGGTCTTGGCGACAATTACAACAAACTATATCTGCAGGGCAATGCAGCTTCTTACCTCCTCAGTATGCCTACAGTTATAGCGACCAACCCATCATCATAACTATTCGTTAACCGTAACAGGATCAGGCATAAATAGCAATTTGTTGATACGGTAGTGACAAGATCCCGGAGGCGCCGCAATAATTTGACTTGCTGAACCCTAACCGCTCATCATATTGGGCAATACAGTGACGATCTGGGGAAAGATGGTGATCAGCACCAGGGCAACAACCAGCAAGGCAAAAAAAGGTACAGCTGCTGCTGCCACCCGCATGATATTCATGCCGGTTAGGCCTTGGATGACAAAAAGATTGAAGCCCACCGGCGGGGTAATCTGGGCCATTTCTACGACAACAACTATAAAAATTCCAAACCAGAGCGGGTCTATTCCTGCCTGTTCCACCATCGGCATGAGGACAGATGTGGTGAGGACCACCACTGAGATGCCGTCCAGAAAGCAGCCGAGAACGATGAAGAAAATGGTCAGCGCTGCCAGCAGGGCGTATGGTGAAAGCTGCAGAGTACCGATCCAGACGGCAAGCATGCGCGGTATTCCGGTAAAGCCCATGGCCACGGTAAGGAAGGCGGCCCCTGCCAGGATGAAGGCGATCATGCAGGATGTTTTTGTCGCGCCCATCAGTCCATCGAGAAAGGTCTGCCGGTTCAGGGTGCCGCTTAATTTTGACAGGAACAGTGAGAGCAGCACACCAACGGCTGCCGCATCGGTGGGTGAGGCGATGCCCGCGTATATGGAGCCGATGACACCTGCAATCAGCAGCAGGATGGGACTCAATCGGCGAAAAGTATCATTTTGTGACAATCATTATTTCAGCGTGATGCCTGATTTTTCCTTCTTTAATAGTTATTGTTATGGTCGGTTGCAGGACGCCAGGAAACAGGTATGCTGTTGATCATCTTCTTGATGGGATCAGGTAAATGATGCGCAGGATGCACAGAACTGTTTTTGACTCCCGTGACAGACAATATACATTTGACGTTATGATTACTTGAGACGGGAGAAAGATTGATTTTCACAATATGACGTGAAAAAAAATCAGTCCCCTCGACTTTCGGAACTTGGCCATCTGGCTACCGGGCAAAATGGTAATTAAGCCAATCTATCTGATAGCGTGACCGATTATGAAACTTAATTGTGATATGGGCGAAAGCTTTGGGTCTTATAAAATTGGCTGCGATGAGCAGGCAATGCCACATGTGCACATGGCTAATATTGCCTGCGGAGCACATGGCGGTGACCCTATCGTCATGGAAAAGACGGTGGCGATGGCAGTAAAACACGGGGTACTTGTCGGAGCTCACCCAGGGTATCCTGATTTGCAGGGGTTTGGGCGACGTGCTATCGATTATTCTGCAGATGAAATTCGTACCATGATACTCTATCAGACAGGAGCTTTGGCTGCGTTCTGCATGGCGGCCGGGACCCCGCTGGGTTATATCAAGCCGCATGGCACGCTGTACAATACTATGATGGTTAATGAAGCCATCCTGGTCGCTGTTTTTCAGGCTGCGGCCAGCTACAACGCAAAGATCCCCGTCATGATACAGGCAACACCTCACTGGCAGCACCATGAACGACTTGCAAATGGTCATGGCGTTACACTGCTCTGGGAAGCTTTTGCAGATCGAGCCTACGAACCTGATGGAACGCTTCGAAAACGGCATCTCGCGAAAGCCGTGCATGACAGAGAAAATACAATCAAACAGGCTGAGACTCTCTGCAGGGAAAATGTAATAGCTGCCACAGACGGCAGCAAACTTGAATTTCCAGTTGACGCCTTATGTGTTCATGGTGACTCAGAATCGAGTATTTCAGTAATATCGCAGCTCAGGAAACTGGTAGATTCCTATGAAAATTGAAGTTCTTTCCGAGTTGAGCTATCTGGTTCGTTTTCCAGGAGATAAGACCTGTCTGCCTGACTCGGCAAAGTTGGGCATTGCGGCCCAATTGATCCGCGAAGCCTTCGACGAGAGATGGGTCGAGGTCGTTCCTGTTTTTGCAGACCTCCTCGTCACCTTGTCTGCACAGGCCTTCATCGATATGGGAGATCCGGAATTAATTATTGCCGAATGTCTCAAGAAGATGGAGCGACAGAATGAGGTGCTGGTGAAACCTCGATTAATCGAGGTCCCTGCGTGTTATGATAAGGAATTTGCAGAAGATTTACCAGAAATTGCCCAAAAAGGTGGGATTTCAATTACTGAAGCCGTTAGATTACACTCAGACCAGACGTATAATGTATATGCAATGGGGTTTTGTGCAGGGTATGCCTATATGGGTGATGTGCCAGATCCTTTAAGGCAGCCGAGGCGGTCGTCTCCAAGAACGAAAATTCCTGTCGGCAGTATTGCTGTCGCCGACTTTATGACCTGTGTCTATCCGCTTTTGATGCCAGGTGGATGGCACATTATTGGGCGTTGCCCTATTCCATTTTTCAACCCCAAAGATCAGGAGAATCCCACCCTGCTAAGAGCTGGTGATCAGGTACGCTTTAGCCCCATAGATAAAGATGAATTTTACCAGCTGAAAACGAAATGGCAAAAGTAACAATTACCAGGGCAGACTTTTTCGCCTCTATCCAGGACATGGGACGCCAGCGAGTACAACATCTGGGTCTAGCCCAGAGTGGGGTTGCCGATGAACATTCTTTTTTCCGGGCAAATTATCTTGTCGGTAACACAATTACTGTCCCTGTGATCGAGATCATCACTGGTTTTTTCAGCATTACAACCGATAGCCCCGTGACAATGGCACTTACAGGGGCCGACATGTCTGCCACGCTTAATCGAGTTCCTTTGTCGCCCTGGCAAAGTTTTGTCCTCATGCCTGACAAAGTGCTGGAATTGGAAAATACAACAGGCAACGGAATATTCAGTTACCTCGCGGTGAGAGGAGGGTTCAATATCCCCCTCTGTTTTAATAGTGCATCCACTGTCGAGAGAGAAAATCTTGGTGGATATCATGGTCGAAAACTGGCAGCAGGTGATGAGCTGACAACAATCCTAGACAGACCGCTGTGCCCAACCCTGGCAACTCCATCAAACCAGATTCCGCAATTCGACAGACCATTAACACTCCGTCTTATGCCTGGATACGATTATGGCAACTTCCCCGAAAATTCAAAGCAAGTAGTCTTTTCCAGTGAATACACCATAAGTAATAAATTGGATCGGACCGGTATCCGGCTCTCTGGGCCGCCAGTAATCTGGGGTCGGGGTGATATACTC
>JABDPQ010000200.1 GCA_013042695.1 Desulfobacterales bacterium
TGGTCAATCCGCATGAGGTCCCGGAATGTCGAAAGATCATCAAGGAAGAGATAGCGCGTGACGAGATGTCGGTGATTATTTCTCAGGCCCCCTGTGTTTTGCTGCCTGAATTAAAATTGCGAAAACCGGTCTCATATTTCACTAATATTGATAATTGTGTCGGCTGTACGTCTTGTATCAGGCTCGGTTGTCCGGCCATCAGCTGGACACCTTTTGCTGAAGGAGAAGCGGAGGCCCGAGGATACAAGAAGAGTCAGAAAGGATATTCCAGAATCGATGAAGTGTTGTGTAACGATTGTGGTCAGTGCGCCTCGCTGTGCAAATTTAATGCTATTACCAGGGGGGAGGGTAAATGATGGAGCGCTTAAAAAATATTTTATTTTCAGGAGTTGGAGGACAGGGCATTTTGCTGGCAAGTGAACTCACGGCAAACAGTCTTTTGGCTGCTGGGTATGATGTCAAAAAAAGTGAAGTTCATGGTATGGCCCAGCGCGGGGGGTCTGTAACTGCCCAGTTGCGCTATGGAGATCGGGTTTATTCGCCGTTAATTGAGCCAGGCTGTGCTGATATCCAGATGGCTTTTGAAATGATGGAGGCAGTTCGTTATCTGCCTTACCTTCACAAAGGGAGTACCGTAATTGTTAATACTCAAAAGATTCTCCCACCCTCGGTAGCCACCGGGCAGGCGGTATATCCGGAAAACATCCTCGACGAATTGACTCGTCGTGATATTTTGGTTATCGGCGTCGATGCCTTTTCTATTGCCAAGCAGGCAGGCGAGGTGCGAACGGCCAATGTCGCTTTGGTTGGTGCCCTTTCTGTGCATCTGCCGGTAGAGGTTAGCGTTTTTGAGGAAATCATTGAAAAACGCGTACCTGAGCGGTTCCGAGATGAAAATATGAAAGCTTTTGCCGCCGGAAGAGACGCTGGACGGCACGACTAAGTAAGCGAGAGAGGAAAAACTATGTCGGTAATTTACTGGGAGGAAGAGATAGAAACGCTGCCCCGCCAAGGGCTTGAATCAATTCAGCTTAAACGGCTGCAGCATCTTGTCTCCCGGGTCTACGAGACCGTTAAGCCATATCGTAAAAAGATGGTTGATGTGGGTGTTCTTCCAAAAGACATTAAAACGCTAAATGATCTTCAGAAACTTCCATTTACGTTGAAAGAAGACCTGCGTGACAATTATCCATTCGGCATGTTTACTCTGCCGCTTGAAGATATTGTCCGGGTTCATGCCTCATCTGGCACGACAGGAAAATCAACGGTGGTTGGCTATACGAAAAAGGATATCGACACCTGGGCAAATTTAATGGCCAGAGCGCTGGCTTGCGCTGGGGCAACCAGGGGAGATATGGTACACAACGCCTATGGATACGGCCTCTTTACCGGTGGGCTGGGAGCACATTACGGTGCCGAGAAACTCGGTGCGACAGTCATTCCAGTATCTGGAGGTAATACCAAACGCCAGATTACCATCATGAGAGATTTTAAGTCTACCGTACTGCTCTCAACGCCGTCATATGCCTTAAATCTTGCCGAGACAATGGAGCAGATGGGTATCGATCCGCAGACCCTTTCTCTCAGAGTTGGCATATTTGGGGCAGAACCATGGAGTGAAAACATGCGTGAGGAGGTGGAACGAAAACTAAACCTCAAAGCCGTTGATATCTATGGTCTCTCAGAGGTGATAGGCCCCGGTGTCTCGATGGAGTGCTTGCAGACCACCAAGGGAATGCACATTTTTGAAGACCATTTTCTCCCGGAAATTATTGATCCAGAAACGGGTAAGGCTCTACAGCCTGGTGAGCGCGGAGAGCTGGTATTTACCACTCTTACTAAAGAGGCTTTCCCCGTCATCCGTTACCGTACAAAGGATATATCCAGTCTCTATTATGACGTCTGTGAATGCGGCAGGACACTCGTCCGCATGGAAAAAGTAACCGGACGCACTGACGATATGCTGATCATTAGGGGCGTCAATGTCTTTCCATCACAGGTTGAGCACGTGCTGATGGGTGTCGAAGGTGTTGAGCCTCATTATCAGATAGTTGTTGAGCGCGAGGGATCGATGGACGTCATGTCTGTCGAGGTTGAAGTGAGCGATTCAAGTTTTTCTGATGAGATAAAATATCTGGAGCAATTAACCAAAAGAATTACACGGGATATAAAAGATATTCTGGGTGTTACCTGTAACGTTAAACTCGTCAACCCTCGTTCGATCCAGAGAAGTGAAGGCAAAGCCCAGCGGGTTATCGATAAACGTAAATTTTAAGTTCGGGAGGAGACCATGCGCGTAGAACAAATCGCAGTATTCCTGGAAAACAAGTCCGGACGGCTGGCGGAGATCACGGCCATTCTTGCTGAACACAATATCAATATTCGAGCTCTGTCTGTTGCTGATACAGCAGATTTCGGTATCCTTCGTTTAATTGTTGATCAGGTTGCCGAAGCGGAGAAAGCCTTGCGATCTAACGGGTTTACTGTCGGTAAGACCAACGTCATAGCTGTTGAAGTACCGGATAGAACAGGTGGCTTGGCAACGGTATTGAAGTGTATTGAGAAGGAAAAACTGAACGTTGAATATATGTACGCCTTCGTTAACAAGACCGGAGAGAATGCCGTACTGATATTTCGATTTGATGAAATTGACCGGGCGATAGAATCGTTGCTGAAGGATGGCTTTACAATTCTTCAGAGCAAGCAGATCTACAGTTTGTAAAATACGAACCGTGCTTTCAGAATTGAGGTGTCAGAGAGGTGAAAAGCTTATGGCTGCTCTCTATCTGTTGCTTGGTGTCGAAATTAACGCTTAGCAGTGGATGGATTGCTTGGAGTGGGCCGGTGTTCTGCATGCTTTAATTAATGCCTGACAACGCTTCTTTTATTTCGGGCAATGCCTGCATTGTGGCGCTAACACCAGATAAGTTTTCCATATAATTTAGTTATACCGAACATGGTTCAATTCTGACAGGGTGTTGAAATAAGGAGTTGAAGAGTATAATGGTCTGGGATAAAGATGAAATTATGACGAGGAGTGATCTCGAGCGGATGCAGCTGCATCTGATGCAGGCAACACTCAAGCGGGTCTCAACCCGCGTGCCGTTTTACCGCAATAAATTTTCCGAAGAAAAGATTGACTACGAGACAATCACCTGCGTTGAAGATCTGCAGAGACTCCCATTTACGACAAAACAGGATCTGCGCAATAACTATCCGTACGGGATGTTTGCCGTTCCGTTGAGGGACGTCGTTAGAATTCATTCCTCTTCAGGAACAACCGGAATGGCTACGGTTGTCGGGTACACCCAGAATGATATCAACAACTGGTCACACCTGGTAGCCCGCATACTTACTGCAGCCGGAGTTGGGGCTGAGGATGTAATACAGATAGCCTTTGGCTATGGCCTTTTTACCGGCGGATTTGGCTTGCACTACGGGGCAGAAAAACTTGGAGCGTCCGTTATTCCTATATCTGCAGGCAACACCCGGCGTCAGATTCAGATCATGCAGGACTTCAAAACCACCGCACTTGTCTGTACGCCATCCTACGCTCTCAAAATGGCAGATGTGATGATGGACTTGGGGATAAATCCCAACGGACTCTCACTCAGGTATGGCCTCTTCGGCGCTGAGCCGTGGTCCGAGAAGATGAGAGAGGAAATAAGTGAGCGACTTGGTATTGTCGCCACAGATAACTACGGCCTCTCTGAGGTTATGGGACCTGGCGTAGCAGGAGAGTGCCAGGAATGTAGTGGGCTTCACGTTAACGAAGATCATTTTCTGATGGAAGTTCTCGATCCTGAAACGCTCGCTCCAGTTACTCCTGGTGAGATAGGGGAACTGGTTCTGACGACACTCACCAAAGAAGCTTTTCCCGTCATTCGCTATCGAACCAGAGACCTGACTCGTTTGCTTCCCGAGCCCTGTCCTTGCGGGAGAACATTTAATCGAATACAGCGAATCATGGGAAGAACTGATGATATGCTGATAATCAAGGGAGTTAATGTTTTTCCAACTCAAATTGAAGCGGTACTTTTTGACATTGAGGGTACACAGCCGCATTACAATTTGATTGTTGAGCGTGAGCAAAATGAGGATAGAGTGACGATTCTGGTTGAAGTTGTTGAGTCGATCTTTTTTGATCAGATGAAAAAGCAGCGCATGATGGTCGATATGATCAAGAAGCGGCTGGCAGCTGAACTCGGTGTTGGAGTTAATGTCAAGCTCGTCGAAGAGAGAAGCCTTGAGCGATTTAACGGCAAGGGAAATAGAGTTATCGACAAACGGGAATTATGAGCCCTAATCCTTTTTAGGTTATACATATTATGCGAAGTGCAGATAGAAGCGCAGATCAGCTCAGAGCGTTCTCCATTGAACGTGGCATACAGCCACAGGCAGATGGTTCCATTTTAATCAGCACAGGAAATACCCAGGTTGTCTGCGGGGTAAGCGTTGAAGAACGAGTACCTGCTTTTCTGGAAGGGAGCAATCAGGGCTGGATCACGGCAGAGTATGGCATGCTCCCCTGTGCCACTTCCACTCGTTCTCGCCGGGAAACCAATGGCAGGTCGGGCAGAAGTATGGAAATTCAACGCCTCATTGGACGCAGTTTACGCATGACGGTTGATCTCACGGCTCTTCAAAACTTCACCCTGCGGGTTGATTGCGATGTTTTAAACGCTGATGGTGGTACGCGAACTGCTGCCATAACAGGCGCTGCCTTGGCAGTGCGTGACGCCATTATTAAACTTACCGAAGAGGGAAAGCTTGAAAATCCTCCAGATCTGCTGCCCGTTGCTGCTGTTTCCGTCGGCATTGTAGGGGGGAAGGTACTACTCGATCTCGACTATTTAGAGGATTCAAGTGCCGAGGCTGATGGCAATTTTGTGATGACAGCAGAGGGAAAGTGGATTGAAATTCAGGCAACGGCAGAAGACGGCTCAATAAGTGAGCAGCAGTTCACTGAAATGATGACGTACGCTCGTAAAGGTATAGGAGAACTCTTGAGCCTGTGGCAAGCGGACATTTAGTAACTTAGAAATAATGATCTGCGCATTGAGCAGGAAATTATTTCGTGAAGGCACTTATTTGCCGCGCTTTTATCGGGATTAGTAACTTAGAAATAATGATCTGCGCATTAAGCAGGAAATTATTTCGTCAAGGCACTTATTTTCCATCTATCAGGATCAGCGGTGTGGCAAACAGGAAGCAAAAAGAAATCCGGGGTACTCGTGAGTGGGCGGTAGCGGAGATCAATTGCTGCAGTGGCTGTCCCCACGGCTGTAGATATTGTTATGCCAGAAGTGCAGCTTTTGTGAGTGGGCAAATAGAATCAGCTGAGGATTGGCTCGAATGTGTCGTTGATGAGAAGATCAATCGCGAGTATCCTTGTTTTTCAGGGCAGGTGATGTTTCCAACGGCCCATGACATCGTTGAGGAAAACCTTGAGGTCAGCTTAGATGTCATTGGTCAGTTATTGAAGAGTGGCAACCGCGTTTTGGTGGTTTCTAAACCATCGCTAATCTGTTTTGAAAAGATCTGCGACACGTTCTCTCAGATGCAAAATAATATCCTTTTCCGCTTTACGATAACGGCCAGGAATCAGGAGATACTTTCTTTCTGGGAACCCGGTGCGCCCTCCTATGATGAGCGGAAAAAAGCGCTTAAGATGGCTTTTAATCGTGGTTTTACCACTTCTGTCAGCATAGAACCGATGCTTGATGCTGGTGATGTTGTTGACCTGGTAGCGGACGTGCAAAATTTTGTCAACCATTCCATATGGGTTGGCAAGATGAACAAGATAGATCAACGAGTCATCTGTGACTCAGAACAAGCACAAAAAGAAGTTGACCGCATCGTGCAGGAACAGAGTGATGAAAGGATCATGTCTCTTTATCTGCAGCTGCATAAAAATCAACTTATACGCTGGAAAGAATCAATCAAAGAAGTGGTTGGTCTGCCGATGGCGAGTCAGGTTGGACTTGATCAATAAGGATTTTTCATGAAACGGAAGCAATGTGAAATTACCAAAAGAAATATGATTGATGCAATCTTGAGTCGCTGCACGATCGGCAGAATGGCGACTATCGGAAAGGACGGGTATCCATATATCACACCGGTAAATTATGTCTATCTGAACGACACCATCTATTTTCATTGCGCATCTGCCGGAGAAAAACTTGAAAATATCAACAGAGATCCCCGAGTTTGTTTCGAGGTTGACATTCCCCTTGCCTATCTCGATCTCGACTATTATGGTGAGCTCCCAGAGGCTTGCATGGTTCACCAATTTTATCACTCTGTCATTATACGGGGTAAAGCCGATCGAGTAACGAATCTTGAAGAAAAACTCAGGGCCCTGAATGGACTGGTGAAAAGTCATGAACCAACAGGCAGGGAGTTTATCCCCATTACCTCTGATACGCCTGCGGTAAAATTATGTGAAGTAGTTGCTGTTCGTATCGAGTCAATAACCGGCAAGAGTGATCTTGCCCAGAAGAAAAAGCCCGAAGAGAAGAAAAAATTGGCAACCTACCTGCTAAACCGGAACTTACCTGGTGATACTGAGGCTGCTCATTTGATTTTGGATGATACTCATTAATTTTCAGCGTTAAAGAAGGATTGAGGAAATAAAGATGATGGATGTAAGGCAGGTCGATAGCCAGATATATGATTTATTGCGTCAGGAGGAGCAGCGCCAAGCAGATAAAATCAGACTCATTGCTTCTGAAAATTATACCTCAGCTGCAGTGTTGGAGGCCACGGGTTCGATCTTAACCAATAAATACTCAGAAGGATATGCAGGCAAACGCTATTACGAAGGCCAACAGGTAATTGACCAAATAGAAAATCTTGCTATCCAGCGCGCCAAGGATTTATTCGGCGCCGAACACGTCAATGTCCAGTCATACTCCGGTTCACCCGCAAATCTTGCCGTCTATCTTGCTTTTCTCAGCCCGGGTGACACGATTCTTGGTATGGCACTTCCCCATGGAGGCCATCTCACTCATGGTGCTTCGGTAAGTATTTCCGGTAAATATTTCCATGCCGAATCTTACGGTCTCAGCGAAAAAACTGGATTGCTGGATTATGAGGCCCTGCGGCAGAAAGCCATGGAGTGTCGTCCCAAAATCATCGTTGCAGGTCACTCTGCGTACCCGAGAATCATAGATTTTGCCTTGTATCGAGATATTGCCGATGAGTCAGGCGCCTTATTGCTTGTCGACATGGCACATTTTGCCGGACTTGTTGCCGGAGGTGTCCATCCTTCTCCTATTCCTTACGCCGATGTAGTAACGACGACAACCCATAAATCGCTTCGCGGCCCTCGTGGAGCGATTATCATGTGTAAAAAAGAGTATGCTGCCGCCATAGATAAGGCAGTTTTTCCTGGCATTCAGGGCGGTCCTCATAACAATATTACTGCGGCAATGGCGGTCGCATTTAAAGAGGCCGCAACTGATGAGTTCAAGGAATATACTCAGCAGGTTATAAATAATGCGCACGCATTGGCTGAAACGCTTGTAGAAAAAGGATTTGACCTGATCACGGGAGGGACTGAAAATCACCTTTTATTAATAGATCTTACCGATAAGGGTATTACCGGCAAAGCTGCAGCCCAAGTGCTCGACGCTGCAGGTCTGGTAGTTAATTACAACGCCGTGCCCTTTGATAAAAGAAAACCGTGGGACCCCAGCGGTATACGCCTGGGAACAGCTGCGGTTACCTCACGCGGTTTTAAAGAAGAAGAGATGCGTCAAGTCGGAGAGTGGATAGATACTGTCGTGACGGATCCCGAAAATGAACAGGCAGTTGCGGCGATAGCCGAAGATATTAAATCTTTCTGCAAGGGCTTTCCAGCACCAGGAATTAACTGAATACTCTCATTCAGCTACCGTGCAACAGCTTTCTATTTCAGGCTGCTGTCCTATTCAATGTTGTCAAATCACTCTTCAGGTAGCTCAGCACACGCACAACGGACGTCTGCAGCAGACATTCAGTGCGGCAGTGGAAAATCAACTTCTTTTACATGATGCCGAATTTTTCAAAGGCTTCAACGGCACTCATGCCACCGCGGATTGCTTTGGCAACCAGCTTTTCACCGCGCGCTTTTTCAAGAGCACGGGCAATGATTTCCTCCTCGGCCTCCTTCGGGATAACGATAACCCCCTCAAGATCACCAAAAAGGAGGGTTCCCGGTTCGATCCGTATACCAGCGATTTCGAGCGCAACACGATAATCAATAACCTTGCCCCGTGGGCCCTGATCCTGTGCATAGCGTCCGGTGGCAAAGGTGGGAAAATCCAAGGCCAGAATACCCGGTATATCACGAGCAAAGCCATTGACAAGGGCACCGTTGGCGCCAAGGTGTAAGGCCCGCGTTGACATCAATTCTCCCCACAAAGCATAAAGCGGCGAGGCGCCTGTGGCGACATATACCTCGCCGGACTTCAAATCGTCCAACGCCTCCAACATCAGGCCGAATGGTTTGTTTGAAAGCGGTCCTGGTGCGGATTCGTCGCCCTCTGAGAAGAAATCAGCCTCCAGAACCGTCATAGCGCGGCCGATGAGGACCATGTCATCTCGCAGAGGTTTGATTTCCGGTGGCAGGAATTGATGGAGGAGGCCCATTTTGTCCATGACATCGCCAACGACGGCAGTAAACAACTCCTGTTTTATGATGGTAAAGAGTTCGTGATCATCAGAATATGTTTTTGGCATCAAAACCTCCTGCATCTATTTAGGGAATGCCGCAGACAAACCTCAGTGAGATGGTCGTGGAATCTTGGCCCCCCGACATCCAACCAGATAGTCCAAATCCGCACCTTGGTCTGCTTGAAGAACATGCTCGACATAGAGCTGCTGATAGCCACCTTTCATGTCATGTTCCGGGGGCGACCATTCAAGCTGTCGCCTTGCCAATTCATCTTCCGAAACCTCCAAATGAAGACGGTGAGCTTCAATATCAAGATCGATAAAGTCGCCATCTTTCACTAGAGCAAGTGGGCCACCGGCAGCGGCCTCAGGCGAGATGTGGAGAACAACGGTACCATAAGCCGTGCCGCTCATGCGGGCATCCGAAAGGCGGACCATATCAGTAACCCCGGTTTTCAGCATCTTCTCAGGTAATCCCATGTTGCCGACTTCAGCCATACCGGGATATCCTTTGGGCCCACAATTCTGCAGAACGAGAATAGAGCTGGCATCGACATCGAGCCCAGGGTCATCGATGCGTGCGTGGAAATCTTCGATACTGCTGAAAACGATAGCCCGCCCTCGGTGTTTCATCAGGTCTGGGGATGCCGCCGAAGGTTTCAGGACGGCTCCGTTTGGAGCCAGGTTTCCGAAAAGTGCGGCAATACCGCCACTGGCGGTCAAAGGCTTTTCGAACGGGCGAATGACCTCAGGGTTGTAGACTTGGGAGCTTTTAACATTTTCCCAGATTGTCTTACCGGTCACAGTCAAAGCATCTTTGTTGAGAAAACCTTGTTGACCCAATATCTTCAGAACGGCAGGAATACCGCCTGCGTAGTGAAGGTCCTCCATTAAGAATTTGCCAGACGGCATCAGGTCAACGATGGTAGGTACTTCTTTGCCAAGGCGGTTCCAATCATTAAGTGACAATTCAACGCCAAGTCGGCCAGCTATGGCCTGGAGATGGATGACGGCGTTGGTGGATCCTCCGATGGCGGCATTGGCGTAAATGGCGTTTTCAAATGCTGCCTTGGTCAAAATCCTGGACAGCTTCACCTCCTCTTCAACCATTGACACAATTCGTCTGCCAACCTGTTGGGCTATGTGAGTGCGGCCGGCATCGACAGCGGGTGTTGCTGCGTTATGCGGAACGCCGACGCCAAGAGCTTCGCAGAGGCTGGCCATAGTAGAGGCAGTGCCCATAGTCATGCAGGAGCCAGCAGAGCGGCTCATTCCGCGCTCGGCTTCCATGAACTCCTCCATGCTTATTGTACCCGCTCGGACATTTTCGCTTAAGCGCCAGACATCAGTTCCAGAGCCAATGTCCTGCCCCTTGAACTTGCCGTTTAGCATTGGACCGCCAGACAGGGCGATGGCTGGAATGTCACAGCTTGACGCCCCCATCAATGCCGCCGGTGTCGATTTATCGCAGCCAACCATCAGGACGACACCGTCGATCGGATTTCCACGGATCATTTCCTCGATGTCCATACTGACGAGGTTCCGAAAAAGCATGGCAGTTGGCCGCAGCTGTGATTCACTCAAGGAGCAGACGGGAAATTCAAGTGGAAATCCACCTGCTTCGTAGACGCCACGTTTAATCCAATCGGCTAATTCTCTGAAATGAATATGACAGGGGTTCAAATCTGAGAAGGTGTTGCAAATACCGATTACCGGCCGGCCGTCAAATTCGTCATCGGGGTGGCCGCGGTTTTTCATCCAGCTGCGATGAATAAAGT
>JABDPQ010000203.1 GCA_013042695.1 Desulfobacterales bacterium
GTACCCTCTCCGAAGCCGCTCAGAGCTATGTGTTGGCAAAAGAAGCCGGCTGGCTGGTAACCATCAGTGTCAGAAGTGGCGAAACAGAAGATGATTGGGCCGCTGATCTCGCCCTGGGCTGGTCTGGGGATCAGTTTAAAAACGGTTCGATTATGCAATCGGAACGACTCGCTAAATATAACCGGCTTTTAGAGATAGAATCGCGGACTCCCTTCCCGCTGGTGAACTGGCCCAATAGACCATGATGGCGCCACAAAAAGTCCGATTTACCCTGCTTGAGCCCTTTCTATACGTGGCGTCATAAGTTCGAGGCGCTTAGCCAGGCAAGGAACGAATGAGCAGGCCAGCGGAGCAGCCTGGGAGTGGTGTGAGCGGGTCACCGCATGTGTGTGCTGCAGCATGTCAAGATGATTCGGACTTATGCCGCTGCGTATATCTCAATTTCTATTAAAGAACCATGGTGTCAACCTTGGTAGGTGCACCAAGCTATTTGACGCTGCCAAGCCGTGATCGTTATGTATACGCCTTGAGCCAGCTCAACCCTGCTTCTGTTGAGGCTGCAGGTATATATTCACAGCCAATCCACCCCGTGTATCCCGTTTTATCTATAGCTCTAAAAAGATTGGCAAAATTAATCTCTCCCGTTCCCGGTTCATGCCTTCCGGGATTATCCGCAAGCTGTATATGCCCGATTTTATCACTATGTGCTGAAATGGTTGCGACAAGATCTCCCTCCATTCGCTGCATATGATAAATATCATATTGAAAAAGCACATTATTGCGGTTTACCTCTGCAAGCAGATCCAGAGAATCTTTTGAGCTTACCAAGCGAAATCCAGGGACATCCTTGCTGTTAAGTGCTTCGATCAGCAATGTTTTACCTTCTTTGGCAAGCGCATCAGCGGCAAAAACAACATTATTTACCAGCGTCTCGTTGACAATCTCAGCTGAGACATCCTCAGGGGTCAAACCCACCAAACAGTTTATCAATGAACAATCTAATTGTTTGGCATACTCTATGGCACTACCGACACCATCCTGAAATTCTGATTCACGTCCGGGAATACAGGCAATACCACGCTCTCCAGCGCTCCAGTCGCCAGCGGGCAGGTTATGCAGCACCAGTTTCAGATTATTGCTCTGCAGCAATTCCGCCAGCTGACGAACCGGCCATTGATACGGAAAGAGGAATTCAACAGCATCGAACCCAGCTTGCGCTGCTTTTCCAAAGCGCTCAAGAAAATCAACTTCAGTAAACAACATGGTCAGATTTGCATTGAATTTTGGCATATTTCACACTCTTTTAGGTTAGTGCAACCAGTGGATAATGATGATTGCATATCGTTTGGAATTACCCTACACTGGATTCGTCAGCCGATTATCATAACAGCCGATGTTATGATTTTATTATTGCACTCGCTTCCAGGTGTCAATACAAATATCCTGGAAAGTAGATCTCATGCCAAAAAAGTGAATATGAATGGTTACTGAAGTTTTGCAACGCAAGTGTAGGCGACTTGCCGATCAGGTCGCCGAAGAACTCATGGCCCTCACTGCTGATGGCACCTATGAGTCAGGAAATCGAGAGTCATCTTCGTATAGTTTTAACCAAGGTTTTAAAGATGATTAGTGTCTGGCCTTGACAGACAAACGTGGTAAATCGAGGCTAAGCTGCCTATGCATATTTCCCTGTTATACGGCAAAAAAGAACTTTCGGTAAATCTTCCAGACGACATTGTTGTCGATGAGATAAACAAGCATCCGATGCCACTTCTTAAAGATCCGGCGGGGGCTGTTATGGAGGCTTTCATTCATCCTGTTAACGCTTTGAGCCTGCCGGAACTTGCAAGGGGTAAACGTAACGCCTGCATCCTCATTTGTGATATTACCCGGCCGGTGCCAAACGGCGTCATTCTACCCGCTCTCGTCGAGTCCCTCGTTGCAGCCGGAATTTCCCGCGAGAATATTCTCATTCTTGTTGCCACCGGTTTGCATCGCCCAAACGAAGGTGATGAGCTAAGAGAACTTATTGACTCTGAAGATATATTTTCATCGATGCGGATTGAAAATCACTTTGCCCGGGACCAGGCTGCTCATGTAGATCTGGGAACAACCTCTCAGGGGATCCCGATAGGAATCGACAGACGATTTGCTGAAGCCGACTTGCGAGTCGTAACCGGCCTTGTCGAACCCCACTTCATGGCTGGATACTCGGGAGGCAGGAAAGTGGTGGCCCCCGGAGTCGCCTATCAGGATACCATCTTAACATTTCATACAGCCCATATTCTCGAACACAGCAGGGCCACCAACTGTGTCATGGATGGCAATCCTTTGCACCAGGCCCAGCTTGAGATCATAAAAAAGATTGGCGCTATATACGCCATCAATGTGGTCATTGACGATAAGAGGCGGCTTGGGTTGGTCAATTTTGGCGAGATTGAACAAAGCCATCTCGAGGCGGTCAGATTTCTGCAACACTATGCCGAAGTTGATATTTCCAGGAAATATAGAACTATCGTCACCTCTGCTGGAGGATATCCACTTGATAAAACCTATTATCAAACGGTCAAGGGAATGGTGGGACCACTTGAA
>JABDPQ010000207.1 GCA_013042695.1 Desulfobacterales bacterium
GCAAAATCATGGTTCATGCAAAACCGCCAGTCAGTGAAGATATTGTTTATATCCACGCCTCTGTTGAAGGCTGGATCAATGGTGATTTATCCCGCGATGAATTTGTCAGATCATTTGATCCTCTTGAGATTGATGGAAAGCCTCGTAGAACCATTGCCTGGACCACTGCCTGCTCTGCGTGTGCGGTTGTCGAACTCGTCAGCACGGGCATGCTGCCGAACCATGGTTTTATTAAGCAGGAAGATATTAAACTCAAAGACTTCCTTTCTACCCATAACGGCAGACTCTTTGCAAATCTGCCCCACGGAGGAGCTTTAGGCTGAGATTGCACTTCTCCGGCGCAGCCATCTTCGATAACTACGAGCAAGGGCCAACATCAGTTTAAAACGCTTGCAAGCAGAATAACAAAATAACTAACCGGAATGTATCAGAAATTCTGATTGCGCCTGACAAGGAGGAAGCAGACATGAAGACGGTACCCAGACTCACCCTAGAGGATGCCAAATTGATGATCCAAGCTGCTGAAAAAAAAGCTCAGGAGATTGAGGTGGATATGGACATTGCCATCGTTGACGATGGCGGGAATCTCCTGATGTTCCAACGCATGGACAATGCTCGCATCACCAGCATAACTATCGCAATTGACAAGGCCTTTACAGCAGGCGCTGCACGCAAATCAACTCGTGCCTACGGAGAAGTAAGTGGTCCAGGATCACCGGCTTTTGGAATCAACTCGAGTATCCAGGGACGCTTCATGATATTTGCAGGTGGATTACCGATATTTATCGATGAGCACCCGGTTGGCGGTATCGGCTGCAGTTCAGGCAGCCCTGACCAGGATGAAGTGGTTGCCCAAGCAGGAATTGAAGCCTTAATGGCGTCCATTTGAGTGAGACTCAAGATCTAACAGGTATTCAGTAATAGCAGAGAAATCGCCCCTGAAGACAATGAGCGCACTCCTTTTTTTCAGCTGATAGTCATACATCGGATCATAATATTGGCGTAATAACAGTCTTATCCAACCCTTGTGGTCCTGAGCATCGCCGTTCTGCAACTGATGCTGATAGGCCTGTTCCTGTAGTTGGATCAATTGTTGATGCCGCTGAGATCCGAGACGTTTTCTAATCCTGCCGGCACCGCTGCCCATCTCCTTGAGCCATAGCTGTAGACCATTTTTCGAACCGAATGATGATATGTACTGTTCCTGCAGATTTATGACATATTCATCATAAATGACTTGGGTTCTCTGTTCAAAAGAAGTCTCTAGCAAGACCAGAGGACAACTGCTGAAGTATGAAGACAAGGATTTTGGCAGAAATCGTTTACCAATATGACGCCCCTCATCTTCTAAAATCAAAGAAGAGAAACCTTTTCTCCCATGGGTGATCAAAGCGCAGGCAAGTCTGTTCTCAAAATTCGCTTGACTCGGTTGGGGAGATACATGCTGACCAAAAGACGATCCTCGATGATGCGCGATAGCCTCAAGATCAATTGCATTTTCCATTTCTTGGAGCAGCATGGTTTTTCCGGATCCAGTCCGGCCACCAAGTATTATTGGTTTACTGCAGAGAGCACCTGGATAAAGCTGTCTGAGTAAAACGCATCGAAAGGCCTTATACCCACCGGCAAGCTTGCGTACATCCTGACCAG
Source organism: Desulfobacterales bacterium (assembly GCA_013042695.1). Lineage (GTDB taxonomy): Bacteria > Desulfobacterota > Desulfobulbia > Desulfobulbales > Desulfocapsaceae > JABDPQ01. The sequence continues at coordinate 1,651 of JABDPQ010000207.1, forward strand.
TTTCTTCTTTTATCCACTGCTGAGAAATATTTGAACGCAATCCGCCTCGAGAGCAGTACAGGCGTGTATCAGGGTGCTCGCCAATATAGCTTCTCCAAGCCTGGAGCCGATCAGACTTCTTTTGCCCATGTATCAATTGATAGCCAAGATCCAAGGCTACCTCTCGCCCTTTTTCTCTATAACATCGACCGACCAAGTGACGTTCTTCATCCATCATTAAAGGCAGGTTAACTGCGTGAGGTATTGCACCTGCAAGGTATTCACCTGGTGCCCGAACATCGATGAGAGGTACTTTGGTCGCAACGATTTCGAGGCAGATATCATCATAATCTGACATCACCGCCACCCTTCACTGATAAATACACCATACCTTCTTCACTCTTTGGATTTACTGATATTTCTCTAAAAACCAACTGCCTGACCGTCTTTTCGATGGTCAGAGGCACCAATATAACCACCAGCCGTCTTGTAAATTAACTGGGCTCCGCCAAACAGTTGGGGCGGTTCATCATAGAGCAGGCTATGACCACGACGATGTAACTCATCGATCACCTCAGTGGGAAATCCTCTCTCCAGGGCGAGCTGATTATCCTGCATAACATGCCAGCGCGGGGCATCCGATGCCGCTTGGGGATTTTGGCCATAGGCAAAGAGCCTTGTCATCATTTGCACATGTCCTTGCGCCTGCATATGGGCCCCCATGACGCCAAAGCTCATAAGCGGATGGCCATTTTTCATCACAAATCCCGGAATTATTGTCTGAAAGGGCCTTTTGCCACCGCCTACCTGGTTCGGATGGTTTTCTTCCAGCGTAAACCCATGGCCGCGATTATGCATGCTGATACCCGTATCAGGTATGACCACGCCAGAACCAAAACCGTGGAAATTAGATTGAATGAATGAAACCATCATACCTGCTGCATCAGCTGCAGCGAGATATACCGTCCCATGTTCATCGGTTATTCCTGACTCCCGTAAATGCGCCGTTGTCATATCAATTGAATCAGCACGCATTTTGAGATATTCGGGATCAAGCAAAGTCTTGCAGTCAACGCGCATGGCATCATGATCGGCTAGATGGCGGAAGACATCCGCAAAGGCCAGCTTCATGGCCTCCACCTGCAGATGCACAGAATCAGCCGAATCGAGCGGGTACTGATGTAAATCATAGTGTTTGAGAATGCCCAGAGCAATCAGTGCTGCAATTCCCTGACCGTTTGGTGGAATTTCATAAAGCTCATACCCTCGATACTCCTGCACCAGCGGTTCAACCCAAAATGGCTGATGACTCGCCAGATCTTCATAACTAAGCGCTCCGCCCTGTTCCTGGGAGCAGCGAGCAATTTGCCGAGCTAGATTCCCACGGTAGAAAGACTCACCCTGAGTGCTGGCAATTTCCTCCAGCGTGCAAGCCATATGCTCACAGGTAAATCTGCTTCCTGAACGAGGGGCGTTACCATCCGGCAAGAAAATTTTGGCGAACTCATCGAATTCACGAAAATTATCTGCAGTTTCCTCCCACTTTTGAGCAGTAATTGGAGACACTAAAAATCCCTGTCGGGCATAAGCAATGGCAGGCTGGCAAATCTGTTTAAACGGCAAGGAGCCAAAGCGCCTGGATAGTGCTAGCCAGGTGGAAACTGCACCGGGAACAGTAATGGTATCCCAGCCATACAACGGCATTTCTTTATAACGAGCAAAATACTCGCGGGACCAAGCTGCCGGAGAACAGCCGGATCCGTTAATACCGGACAATTTTTTACCATCCCAGATTAAAGCAAAGGCGTCACTGCCAATTCCGTTGCTCGTCGGCTCAACAACGGTAAGCGTGATGGCTGCTGCTAACACGGCATCTACCGCATTGCCTCCCAACATCAACATCTTCAAACCGGCCTGTGCCGCCAATGGTTGAGATGTCGAAACAATGTTATCAGCCAGTATCGGCATTCGTTGTGAGCTGTATGGAAAACTCCAGTCAATCATTTAGTTCCTCTTTTATCTTGATGATTCAATCAAGCGGATAATTTCTACCCTGGCATGAAAAATTCTATAAAGAGATAAGTCCCTAAGACAGTTGTATTTCTCTGAGGATTTCTTGTTCTCACAGCTGCGTCTAATGAAGATTTTCACTTCTAGGTATATTCTCTTTTTTGCATCTGGACAATGATCGAGTATATTCAATATTGCTTTTAAGAAGATTCTTTTTCGTATAACACACAACCATTAATCACAGGAGGAATTACATGAAATCAACAACTGAGAATCTCAATGATGCCTTTTCCGGTGAAAGCCAAGCCTACCAGAAATACAGTGCGTTTTCAAAAAAGGCCGAAAGAGAGGGGTTTGTCAATATAGCCAAACTCTTCAGAACCACCGCAGAAGCAGAGAAAATTCATGCTGAGGGACATCTTAAGGCCCTCGAAGCAATCGCTTCAACTGCCGACAATCTTCAATCTGCCATCAATGGAGAGACATTTGAATATACTGAAATGTATCCTCCCATGGCAGATCTGGCCACAGACGAAGGCCATAAAGCCAAGACCATGTTTCGATTTGCCCTTGGTGCAGAAAAAGTGCATGCCGAAATCTACAGTAAGGCGCTTGAAGCAGTTCAAAAAGGAGTAGATCTTGACACGAGTGATTTTTACCTCTGTCCCATCTGCGGATACATAGAACTCGGTTCGCCAACTGAAAATTGTCCTGTCTGCGGCGCCCTGCCGAAAGTATTTACATTGGTTGTCTAGCCGGCGTCAAAGCTCTCTTTAAAGAACACCAAGGGGACGATCATCTCCCCTTGGTGGTGCCATGCCTTTCCAGAGTCTCAACAATCTCTCCCTGATCTTCCATGGGGATACGAAAGATTTGCTGAACAAACCCTACCGCGGCAACAGTGGAGTAGTCGATTATCCGCTTAACAGGCGTACATCTATTAAAGACATCATTGAATCACTCGGCGTTCCACATACCGAGATAGGGTACCTACTGCTCGAGTCCATCCCCCAACCATTTACTTTCATCCCAAACGGCAGAGAAGAAATCCACATCCATCCATTATCCCCTGACTTACCGGTAACTTCTGCAACGCTGCTGCGCCCGAATCCACTGTCCAGATTACAATTTATGGTCGATGTGAACATCAACAAACTTGCTCACCTGATGCGCATGGCAGGAATAGACACCGCAACAGTTCCCCGCGAATCGTACAGGATAATCGCTCAAGCTGCATCTCGAAAAAAACGAATACTTCTGAGCAGAAATAGAGATCTTCTAAAATACAATGAGGTGATATACGGCCGTCTCATCCGCAGCCAGAACACCTTTGAACAATTTGCTGAGGTTATCAAACTATACTCTTTAGCGTCTCATTTTCGTCCCTTTAACAGGTGCATGCTTTGTAATATTGTCTTGAAGCAGGTTGTAAAGAAAGACATTATCCATCGGCTAGAACCTTTAACAAAAAAGCATTATACTGTCTTTAAAGAGTGCCCCGGCTGTAATCGTCTGTTCTGGCGGGGCTCACATCATGATCAGATGGTAAAAAAACTTAAAACACTCACGCAAGAAAAAATTGATGATGGATACTAAAGATAGCCCGATTGATCAGCCGAAACAATCCCCCAAAATCCAATCATTGCAATGGGGAAGTATGGAAATTGAGGGTATTGGCTCAGGCAAAGATTTCAAATTATGGCCCGGAGGAGGTCGGCCTTGGAATTGGAGCGAGTCCGGAACTGCTCACTCACCTGGTATCCAGGTAAGTGACGTTGAGGAGCTGGTTTCCAGTGGGTGCAATGTTGTAGTGCTGACCCGCGGCATGTTATCACGCCTTAAAGTTCCTGGTAAAACGCTTGAATATCTTAAAAATAATGACATTGAAGCGATCGTCTCAGACACAAAAGAAGGCGTAAAAATCTATAACGAGTATGCCGGTCGAAACATACCCGTCGGAGGGCTTTTTCACTCAACCTGCTGAGCGGCATTAGCCCGCATTTCTCATGAACATCTGGTAAAAAATGCTTTTGCTCAGGAATCTCGGTGTATTCATAGAAGGACCAATGTTCCAGAATTTAACACGATGTTCACTAAAGATCAGTTGATCCAGGCCTATGCAGCGTCGCTGAGACAGCAGGCATAAGTAATTATAGCCTACTGCCTCGCTCCTCGCCTATGCGACTACCTCGACTGATGAGAAAATCGAGTTAGTTTCAAGCAATAACTATGCTATAATCTTTTCATTTTATTATTGAAAATAACCACGAACAGTAGAAAACAGGTTTTCATCTCCGAAGCCGCCGGCTTTTGTTACCAGACGCAGTGAACCTCTCTCCAGCTCTATCAAGCTGTGCACCACACCCGGTTGGACTTCACCACAAACCCTAATGACCCTGACGTTTAACGCCTTGATAATCGCCAGAGCTGTATCACCCCCAGTTGCCAGCAAAAGACCGACAGGTACGTAGGCCATGATTTTGGCTGCAGAATCTGCTAAAGCCATTGCGAGCTGATCAGGATCGTGTATGATTTCTGCCGAGCCTTGCGGTGCCCGTAACACAAGTGCGGAATCATCCTGATAATCAGCTGCGATATTTTCAAGTTGTACCTCAGTTAGTGGTTCTGCTCTAGATAAATCGATAATCTTAATGTTAGAATCACGAGCCTGCAGCGTCTCTGCCTGCAGGCGGGCTTGTGGCGCCTGCGACCCTACGACAAAGAGATTTATGCCAGCTAAGGGCGCCGCCATAACAGAAGAGAAACCGGGACCAAAGAACAATTCTGCCAGAGCCTCTGTCAGCCCAGAGGCGCCAACAAACAAGGTTGCGCCCCTCTGTTCCAGTGCCAATCGAGCAAGTGTTAGTAACTCGTTATCCGATTCAGCGTCTATAATACGTATGGTCGCTGCCTTTTGCGAATCTTTTGCTGCGTACAAAGTATCGATATTTTCATGCAGCACAGAAATTTCTGGCTTAAGGGTCTGGAATGATTCTCGCAAAGGAGTTGCCGATGGGGGAGAACGAAGGTCCCGGCCAATGGATGTCTGGGCCAGTGGGATGTCATTAATATACAACTCACCGCAACGAAACGTCCTACCCTGGGAGGGCACTGCAGGACAGATCAGCACCTCCTGGTATCCTGTAGCCTGCATGGCTGCTGCAGTCTCAGCGACCACATTGCCCCTGAGGGTCGAATCGATTTTTTTTACAACCAGTTCCGGTTTACATTTCACCAAAGTGCTGACCAGATTATTTACAACCGTGAAGGCATTTTCAGGAGTAAAATGTCGTGTAGCACTATTAATTGATAGCACCTGAGAAGTATTGAAAACCGCCCGCTCAACATCGTCTGGTGACGTCAGTACCTGAACATTGAGGCCTCGCCGTGCGAATGGCGCGGCAGCATCCATAGCTCCGGTAAGATCATCTGCAACAATTGCCACCCGAAGACCAGTGTCCGTCATCAGAATTCTCTGGTTGAATTTAGATCAGTTG
>JABDPQ010000217.1 GCA_013042695.1 Desulfobacterales bacterium
GCGACGATCTGGATAAAGAGCAGAACAACAATTAATAAGGTGACGCCAAAACCAAGGTCACGACCATAGGCCGTTGACATGCTGATGATCGTTCCAACACCATCGATGTAAAAAAAGTAAGCAAGCAGAAACCAAAAGGCTTGGCGGTGTTGTTTAATACGTGTAAAGGTCGTTGCCAGCCTACGGAAACTATCCTTCAGTATCGCAGGAGTAGGTTCCAGATAATGGACTTGTTTGAGGGTTTTAATTGCCGGAATGGACACTATCAACCACCAGAGTGCAACGATGCAAAAGCCGATTCTGGTCTGTAAAATCGGCAGAGCACTGTCGCTTTTGCCTGCTGTCAGGATAAGGCTGATTATAATCAGAAACGGTATAACACTGCCAATATAGCCGAAGGCGTAGCCGCGAGCCGAGATCATATCCATTCTTTTATGGCTGGTGACATCGACAAGGAAGGCATCGTAAAAAATATTGGCACCCGCCCAGCCTACCCGGGCGCAAATAAAAAGCACCAGGCACAGAAGCCATTGTCCGGCGCCGACAAACGGCAAGCTCAGGTTAAAGAGGACACCCAGAAAAAGAAAAAAGAGGAAAAAGAGTTTTTTGCGGTCTTTATAGTCAGCAAGTGTACCGAGAATGGGCGCTAATAATGCCACGATGAGTGCTGCAGCAGAGTTGGCAAATCCCCAGTTAGCCGTTGATACACTGTTTGGAATCCCCTGGGCCGCGACGTCCTTGAAGTAAATTGGCATAATAGCGGTGATCATCACCAGGACAAATGCCGAATTTGCCACATCGTAGAGGATCCAGCTGATCTCTTCCCTGGTCATTTTTGTTTTTTGGGCCATGAGCTTGTGTATTCGAGGGGGTGAAGATGAGCTCGCTCAGTCAATGCAGGCAGCAAACCATTCTCAGGCAGAACCGATCTTATCCTACAGAAATGCGACATGGGGAGCAATAAATACCTTTTGGTGTACTATTTTTCAGGGTAAGAATCCTGTAGTTTTACAGACTAGTGGGATTTGACGCGCAGGGGAAGAGCAATGATCCGTTTCATGTCGCTGGATAATTTGAACTGGCGTTTGGCTACTTTCTGCTCAAGGATCAGCGAGCGGTTGCCGAGCATTATCTTTGTTCCGGCGTGTGCGGTGCCATGAATATCAATCCTGATTTTGTCCACATCCAACCCGGAATGATAGAGTGGATTTTCTTCATTGATCTCATCACGGCTGCTGCCGCTGCCAATCCGCGAATAGGGTTCCGTGCCCGGTACCAAATTCAATGTAAGCAGCTGTGACCTGGCTTCCTCAATGTTTGCTTCCATGATTCGAACTTTTCTTGATCGTGTATTTCCATGTACTTGGAGCCATTGGATGAGTTCATCCTGCTGCGTCTTCAGTGTTTGCTTGAGTTTATCATAGAGCTCAAGACGCTCAGGATCAACGCCGGCGGCAATCAGAGCAGGTGCGCTGTTTTTAGAGCCGACAGTGCCAAGGCTCACATGAGCGGCTGCAACGAGATCACCACCCATAACGATACTTGAGGGATGACAGCGAATTTCAGAACCAGAGGTTACGCTGCTGAAATAGGATTGCGTTCTGATAACGATCTTGCCACCTGCTTTAAGACGGCCCTGCTCGATAAATTTGATGTCAGCATCTCCTGATGTGGTAATGGCACTATTTTTACCGGTTATCCCCCCTTGAATAACAATATTCGCCTCGCTGGAAATTACTGACGACATGACCGTGCCGTCTATTTTAAGATCGCCAGCACTAAATACCTTAAAGCCTGGTTGAACCGAGCCACTAATTTTCAGACAGCCTTTGGAGTCGAGATTGCCCGTTTTGAAATCAACATCACCTTCGACGGTATGACGGGTCAGCACCTTTATAACCGTGTCGTTAACTACTGAAAGTACACCGCCTTTTGATGCTGTAACTTCAAGCGAATCCTCAGAAAAAGAAACAGCGCCTATTGTTCGAACCTTGATATCTTTGCCTTTCTTCGGTTCAATGACCTCTCCAAAAACATTCATTCCTGGCGTGCCTGGAACGGCGGGGATTTTTCGTGCGATGAGTTGCCCCTGTTCCACCCCGATTATCACCCGGCGTTCACGAAAATCAATGCTGCCGTCTTCAAGCAGGCAGCCGGCTATTGGGCCAATTTCAATGTCGAAGAGCAGTTTCGCATCGGTACCGGAAGCGGGCATTTTACCACTGGCAATGGGCAGTTCGATTATCTCCGATGTCTTTTTGGCAATGAGCTCTTGGGCGTGTTTTACCGCTGACCCATCGACCCCGTAAATAAGCCCGGCCTCTTCAAGTAATTGGGGAAGTGTCTCTGCCTCAAGGCTATCACCTTCGGGAATAGGTGGGTAAATACATAAAGTTGCCTTGAGACGATCAAATGACGGTTTCACCAGAGGTACCACGGATATAAGTTGGAGTTCGTCTTTGCCTTTCTGCTGCTGTCTTTCTACCTTGGGATAGCCGGGGAGCGTGGCAAATAACGATTGACCGTCTGAGCTGAGTTTGGTGTTGTCGCCTGCTTTGAGCGGACGTTTTTTTGCATCTTTTATGCTGTTTTTATCAGATTCAGAAAAATCAGCCAACAGTTGTCCCTGTTTGACCAGTTCTGCAACAAGAATCTTTTCTTTATCGCCATCCTTGCTGCAAGACAGGTAGGCCTGCAAAAAATGCAGGGTTGGCTCAACATAGTTTTTATCAGCAGCTGAGTTTTCGATAGCGCTCACATCTGGACTGGATAAGTGAATCAATGCTCGATACGAATCGTAAAAGTATGCTGTATCGGTCAATTATAGCATAGAAA
>JABDPQ010000013.1 GCA_013042695.1 Desulfobacterales bacterium
ATATCGATTTTATAACTGATAGAATCAATACCGTTTACGATGGCAGTGCATCAAAAGAAATTGAGAGGTTAAAGGGTGCGGGCATAAAGGTAATAACTTGTGATTTAAGAAAGTTACGTGATAGCAATATCATCTATTCGCCTATCTGGCGGACATTTATCCAATGGTTTGGCAATTCAAACGACGCCGGAACTGTCAGGCATCCTTTTTCAACTACTGACGGCAAGGTAACGCTGAGAAGCTATTTGAGTTTAATGAATTTTAAAGCAAACCATAGAAAAGTTTTCGTTGCTGATGATCATGGAGAAATGATTTCCATGATCACTTCGGCCAATCCTCATGGCGGAAGTTCGACACATTCAAATGTTGCTCTATTGGTTAAAGGTGATGTATGGCAATCAATACATGTAGCTGAGCAAGCTGTTGCCCATATGTCAGGTGCGTCACTCAGCAACTATAATGAGACATTCAAAGAAAACCTCGACGATGCAGACGCGACCATCAGGATACTGTCGGAAAATCAAATAAAAAAAGCTCTGATCGAAGAGATCAACGACACAAATTCAGCCAGCATTATTAGAATTGCCCAATTTTATCTGGCTGATCGCGATATTATCAAGTCTTTGTTGTCTGCTTCGGCAAGAGGTGTCGATATAAAAATTATCCTTGATCCCAACAAAGACGCTTTCGGTTATGAAAAAAATGGCATTCCCAACAGGCAAGCAGCCCATGAGCTGGTCAGCAAAACAAAAGAGAGGATTAAAATAAGGTGGTATGATACCCACGGAGAACAGTTTCATTCAAAACTATTTCTATCAGAAAAAGAATCCCGATGCACGGTAATTGTTGGATCAGCAAATTTAACCCGGAGAAATCTCGACAATTACAACCTTGAGCTTGATATCAAAGTAATAGTGCAAACAAAATCTCAGCTCGCACAAGAAATCATGCGTTATTTTGACAGATTATGGAACAATGAGAATGGTCTGTTTACGGTTGATTTTGAACACTATAAAGATGATTCGTTTTTAAAGACGTTAGTTTACAGAATTCAAGAAGGTTTTGGCTTGTCCACGTTTTAGTCTCTCCACAGATTATCGGATTTACTCGCAGACGATATGTTTATGAGAAATTATAATTTATTGAAAACATTATTACTTCTTCTCTATTGCTCGTCTGTTTTAATGTTTTTTATGCCATTACAGGCTCTTAGTGCTGATGAGGAAAAAACCCCGACCACCGTTACCTCGCAGCAGGCACTTTCTCTTATCGAAATAAATACTTGGAGCAACACGCTTCCACGTGATCTCATTGATCTTCAAAATAATATTGAAACCATCGCCAATATTGCCAAGATTGAGGAAAAACTTCCGACCTTAGAAGAACTAATCGAGGAGCTCGATTGGGATGCAACAATGGCAAAATCAAATCCAGAACTCAGATTTGATGATTTGACAGCCCTGGAGGCAACACTTCGCAAAATTAGTGCCGAAATTAATTCTATCAACAAACCAATTGAAAAGAACGTTAAAGAATTGGAGATATGGTACCGGGAGTGGGTAGACAAAGAATCAAAGCTCAAAGAATTTTCTCAGCAAGCTGCTGAAATTACTCACCTGAGTGATTCGCTACCAGACATCAGTTCTTTAGCTAATTTAATCGTTAAGGCCAAAGAACTTATCGCAGAGCAAATCCGCCCCAATCTCCTGGCGGGCCGTAAAATCAATGACTTTGAGACCAGGGTTTACGCCATAAATGATATCATCGGTGATCTCATCAGAGAAAGAAAAGCGCTTAGGACGCAACAGACAGCGCCCTCCATGCTTTCAGCTGACTTTTACAGCACTATTACTGTTCATCGGATATCGGAGGCGTGGCAGAATCTTCGCCTATTTGCCAATTATAAGGCTAAGCAGTTCATACAACAGCGATATGTCATTGGACTCTGTTTTTTAGGTCTTCTTGTTGTTGCCATATGTGTTTATTTTAGTAAAACTCTCGTGATCGCCTCGCACAAGTGGTACCCATTCGCTTCAAGACCAGTGACAACAGCAATATTTATCTTAAGTGCCACCCTCAGCATCATCGACATACTGGCTATACAAGCTGAGTTTCACCAACTCTGGACGATTCTGATACAACTACCATTGGTGATTTCAGTTGCATTGTTATCAGATCTCATCTTTAAAATTAAATGGCAAAACGCACTTCTCAAGCAATTGCTTGTTTTTCTGGCAGTAATTATATTTTTTAATGCGATAGACCTGCCTCACCCTCTCTATTACTTGTTTATCTTTTATTCTTCACTATTCTTGTTTGTCTATTATTTGTATTTTACCATGAAACGTCTTTTGACCTCACCAGGCCAAAAGATCACCTGGAGCATTATACTGTGGGCAGTGTTCCCGCTGTCCATTGTCATAGCCGGAATAGGCGGTTATGATCAACTTGCCTCAACGATCTTCGGCAGAGTACTGTCCCTGATACTTGCCAGCCTGATTGTTTGGCTGATGGTTCTTTTCGCTGCCGGAATCATTGAGCTGCTTTTGTGCTATTTTCCACTCAAAATTGTCCGTCAGAACGCAACCCTGATCATCAAACAGATCTTCCCTATTATCATCCTTACTCACGGTATATTCTGGATTGCCGCACTCCTGACAATTATGTTGGTTTACCCGACCCTGAACGCTGCCTTCAAAGCAATAACCTCAATACAGTTCACTTTCTACTCAATGACAATCACCCCCGGCGCGGTCCTGGGAATCGTCTTTATCGGTTATGCAACACTGCTCTGTTCCCAGGGTATTAGGGCATTTCTGTGCCAGGAGGTTCTGCCGAGATATAATGTCGATCCTGGAGTTCAAATATCAATTGCCAGGCTTGTCCATTATGCCATCCTCACCATCGGTTTTTTTATTCTCCTGCGAGTACTCGGCTTTGGCCTCAGTCAGATTACAATCCTGGGTGGCGCCCTTGGTATTGGTATCGGTTTCGGTCTTCAGGCAATCGTTAACAACTTTGTCAGCGGCTTGATTCTATTATTTGAGCGGCCAATCAAGGTTGGCGATATGATAGAGGTTGGTGAAGAATTAGGTGAGGTGAAAGAACTCGGACTGCGGGCAACCACGGTGCAGACATTTGATAACGCAGAAATAGTTATTCCAAACTCCGAATTGATCACAAGCAGTGTAACCAACTGGACGCTTGCGGAAAAACGAATCCGGGTTAAGGTTCCGGTTGGTGTTGCCTATGGATCAGATATAGAGAAAGTATTAAAAGTACTACTCTCCTGCGCCGAGGCCAATCCAACGGTATTAAGCACGCCGAAACCACAAGCGCTCTTCCTTGCCTTTGGATCAAGTTCACTTGATTTCGAAGTTCGCGTTTGGATCGCAGATTTCGCGGATAGACTAGAAGTACTCAGCGAATTGAACCAGGATATCGAAAATGAATTTCAGCTCGCTGGAATCGAGATTCCTTTTCCCCAAACTGACCTGCACGTGCGTTCAGTTGATGACGAGATAGCAGCTCTTATAAATAACAACTCTGGTTAAACAGGCTCATAGCCCCCTAAATTCAAATAATTGCGTTCGACCTATCAGCTTACTTGCTCCATGCTGTATCCACTTGCCGACAGTTAGCCACGGCGCAGAATATAAGTATCATTCTGAACTTTTAGCAGAGCCCAACAAACAAATCTTGCGTCCAACATGGGATTTAGCTATGGGTTTTTGAAATCATTTGTGTGTAATGAACAACAATCAAGCATAATCTGGACGGTTAATACCAGTAGGACTAAAGCACCTAATTTGTCAAGCGCATTCTGCGTTCTTCCAGCCGTACAATAGCTTCCAGCATACCTAAAAGCGTTATACCATTGCTTGCTGCCAACTTGAGTTAGTTGTTTCGGAATAAATATTGCGAATCATGAAACCAGCCTCCTGTCAGTGTTTAAATACTACTATGCCAAAGAGGCGTATTATGAACTCTGTACATCCGTCCGATACAAGAAAAAGTGCGCGTTTGCAGGCAGCAAGCGGCATCGCTGTAACTCCTCATGGAAATCGCTCAGGTCATTAACCTCAATAGAGATTGCATTTCTTTTAGGTGTTTTGAAGGGCACGATTTTCCATTTGAATGGTCAATGAACATTTACGATGCCATCGGTCAGAGTCTGGAAAAGTTGCATGTCAAGAAGATATGGGAAGCAGAGGTGGGTGACTCCGACAACCAACCATTTCTCATGGAAGTAGGAGGTGAATTTCAACACCTGTCTCCTGAGCAGAAAGTTCAACTCAATGCCTATCTAAGACAGCTTGCAAGCGTGGAAGATTAACGTTAAACAACATCCTCCAGGCAGTTCAAGCCGCTTTATCAGGCCAGACAAGTTTTATCCCCAGCGGCCGGCCTCGTTCAAAAATTCCTGCCACAAAAAAATAGATCCCCGCCAAATTTACCATGAATATCCTGTCAATGCAGGGTAGTCTTCACACGAATATTGCATGGATATCGAGAAAATTATTAGTACGATTTAATCAGTTATTGGTGGCTGCTTCCAGTGCTGCGTTTGTGAAAATAAAGAAGACATCAACCTATTCCTGAACTTTTGCTTGCAAACCCATCGTGGACGAAAATAGTGCTTGTATATGGAGAAGGAAAGAAAGGGCGTTGCCATTAAAGATTAGGATTGACAAAACAATTTAACAAACTAAATAAATAGAATCCTCTAGCTGTTCATGGTTAAAGATTCTTTATAATAAAATGTGGAGATACTATTATGGCAACACGCGAAGAACTGGAAGAAAAATATGACGACTGTCAGGAAACACCTGATTATGTGGCAGTTGCACTGGAAGCCTTCAAGGATCTCGGTGAAAAGGACTGGGCCGTAGAGCTCTTTGAAGAAGGTGCTGACTGGGCGGCAACAGCCCAGGATTTTATGGCACTTTCCAACGGTGCCCGCGTCATACTTGGAGACGAGGACAAGGCAGCTGAATATTTCGAGCAGGCCAAAGGAGTTTGCCGCGATGCCGGTGAAATGACCGAACTGGCAGTTTCAGCAGCGCAAAACGACAACAAAGAAAGCGCCAGAGAGATGTTCGTTGCCGCCGCCGAAAAAGCTACCAAGGCTGCAGAGTTTTTGAGTTTAGCCCAAAAAATAAATGAAAATCTCGGCGACAAGGAACTGGCGAAAGAAATAGGCGCCAAGGCGAAGGAAAAATGCTCGACTCCTGCCGATTTCGCTGATCTAGCCAAGGGGCTGATCAAAGATTTCGATGACCCGGATCAGGCTAAAG
>JABDPQ010000144.1 GCA_013042695.1 Desulfobacterales bacterium
ACCTTCGGCATTTGTAACGGCTGCCAGCTTTTTGGGTTGATCGGCTGGGTACCCTGGTCTGGCATTAAACCGGAGCATCAACCTCGTTTTGTCAAAAACAGCTCTGCCCGGTTCGAGTCTCGCTGGATCACGGCCAAAGTCAATAAAAGCCCGGCGGTTATGCTAAAAGGGATGGAAAATCTCAGTTTTGGCATTCACGTTGATCATGGTGAGGGACGTCTCTATTTCCCTGATCAGCGCATCAAAGAGCGGGTGCTGGAAGAAAATCTCACGCCACTTGTTTACGTGGATGATGCTGGTAATCCAACTGAGAGCTATCCCTTTAATCCAAATGGATCTCCCGCAGGACTGGCAGGCCTCTGCTCTCCGGATGGGCGGCATCTGGCCTTGATGCCGCATCCTGAGCGCACTTTTCTTACCTGGCAGGCTCATTGGCTGCCTGAGAACATGAAACAGCTACCGGCAAGCCCATGGATACAGATGTTCCAAAACGCCTATGAGTGGTGCATGGCATAGGTAATGGCTGCTATGCACTCATACTGGTAATCAGCCTCGTTCTTTGGCAACATCACTGAAGTGCGCCCTGTTGGCATCTAGGTGGGAACGGCAGAGTATTATAACCCTGCGTAAAGATAAGTGAATCCTGCCCAATATAGGCACTGTCTCAGGTTGAGATGATGAGGCAAGAGCTGTTCCAAAGGCGGCGTGACGGGCAGCCAGACAGAATTTTGTGACATTTTGCTCAACAATGCCAAAATTTGAAGCAAGAATTGACGGCATTGAACAAGCCGGAATTTCTTTCTTTTTCCAGTCTCCGGGCAGCGTAAAAGCAAACCGCATACCAGGCCGTTGAACCCTGTTTCCCATGACCACGTTCGCTTGCACCATTTCCCTTGGTATGCGGGGTCGCGAAAAGTCAATCACGGAAGTGGATGGACGAAGAAAATTGATAATTCCACTGTTTAAGAAATCTTCACCTTTTGGCAACAGGTTAATGACGAAATCAACCTGGTCGAGCGCGCAGCTGTTTGCCTCACTCTGCTTTAACTCGACTCCTCCACGTCGCTTAAATGATACATCGAGGATTCCCACCTTGTAGCCTTGAGCACTAAAATGTTCCTGGAGAATCTCGCCGAGCTCGCCACCGCCAAGTATGGCGATTGAGAGTTCCCAGGGGCGCTTGTTTTCACTTTTGGCCAGATAATAGAGGGCATCTTCGATGCTGAAAACATTTCCCATTGTAGAGCTGAAAAAAGGCGGTTCCATGGCAATTCCATGCCTTTTTTCAAGAATTGGCCCGAGTTGACCAGCAAAGCCAATGGCTTTTGCACCGGATATTTTCTGAATCCATTGCATGCGCCTGACGATCGTCTCGGCAATGTGGCTGTTTTTCTTTTTTATCAGTTCTTGTGGAGTATTGGAGATGAACAAATAAATACCAACTGGTTTCCAGCCGTCCATTATGACTCCGCCCGGTGTCGGTCTGCCCGACATGAACTTGATAAAGGGCTGGTAATCCGGGCATAATTTTGCATATTCTTCTTTATCGTGCGGGTAAATCACAAAGACGGTTTTGAATACCCCGGTGCGACCAATGAGCCAGATTATCCCCCACATCGGCAGTCGGAGAAAAACTGCATAGATGACAAATAAGATTCTGCGGATGCTGTCAATCATTGTCTTACCTCATAGTCTGTCTCGTCAAGCAGACAGAAAAGGCAGTTTTTCTAAAAACCGCTTTAATCTTTGAAGATAATTTTTTTTGCTAATCATCTTCGCTGCAAAGGTGGTATTTGTGGCTGATCTGTTCATTTGTCTGAGATTACACATCTTATCGGCAGTCGGTGCGTTACATCTAAGTTTTTTTAAAAACGACAGCACTTCTTTTGCTCCACCTACCTGCCGCTCTTGGCAAGAAGAAGAGGCATAATGAGCAGTTGAAGATGCAAATAAAACGCCAGATTGAAAAATACCACCTGGTGGGTGCTAACGGTGGAAACGAATCTTGCCGGCTCAAGGTTTGTAAAAACCATATATCATGGACAGCACAGCACCTGTTTTGCTCTTTTGAACATCAATCTCGGTGATCAGACAAAACGGGCTAGACTGCCAGACAGAGCTGGTCTAAATTTTATTTAGTTAAACCTTAAGTCTTCGTTATCATATAGAAAAAATTTCAGAGCGGTGATGGTTTTGTGCCTCTGGACATATGGCAACTAAACGGTTCAGACTCAGGAAGAGAATAAATAGAGGATATCTCACATGGATTTCAAGAGCGCTGGTAAACAAGACAATACTGAAAAAGGTGACAGAGGATTTGTTGCATATTGGTGGGCTGATAGTACTTCAAAACAGCTTGACCAGGTGCCTTTTTTAACGGCAGCAGGTAATTGAGCTGTAAATGAGGTTGCCGTTTGTAAACCTTGGTGACGATACAGACACCAATGTAAACCTTGTTTTCAGAAGCAGATCGGTGCAGATTTTTCTGACTTCAGGAGATTGTAGTAAGTGTAGTAAGACAAGAGGGAGGTTGTGAAAAACTATCGACCCAATTCCATGGTCACGACCTGGCTAATCTGCTCGATGGTATAGGGCTTCTTAAGGTAAGCTCCAATACCTATATCGAGGGCTTCCCGCACGCGGTCATTTTC
>JABDPQ010000248.1 GCA_013042695.1 Desulfobacterales bacterium
ACGCTGTCGTTCCCCGTGACCAGGATAACAATTTATTATCAGTTGTGAGAAGACAAGCCAAGGACAAGAAAGCAAGGACGAAGTCTCTACGTTTACGTATTTTCTTATTGATATTGGTTCTGTTTTCATTGTGTCTGCTCCTTTTTGTTTCGACATTGGGTGGACGATTCGGGGTTCTTCATCAATTGACCCTGGAAGTTCTTGGGCCAGTTCAATCAGGGATGTCTAAAGCAGCATCCGGAGCCAGGAATATCTGGAGTGACTATATCGATCTTCTCAACGTTCGCGATGAAAATAGACGTCTTAAGGAAATGCTCAATGCATATGAAGAAAAGTTGTCTGTATATCGTGAAGCGTACACGACATATCTGCGCTTGGAGGAGGAACTAGATTTTCGAAAAAATGCCGACTTTCCTCCCTTAACTGCTAGAATTATAGGCAAAGACCCCGCTTTCTGGTTTCATACCATCATCGTTGATCGAGGAGAAAATGATGGCGTTGTTGAAGGAATGGTCGGTCTTACGTCACGTGGCATTGTCGGTCAAGTAATTCACGTCTCAAATAATTACAGCAAAGTTCTCCTGGCAATAGCACCGAGCAGTGCAATAGATGTAATTGTCCAGAAAAACAGGGTAAGAGGCATCCTCAAAGGTGTTGGCGAAAACGGCTACGTCATGCATTATGTCTTGAAAAACGCTCAGGTTGAGAGAGGCGATCAGATTGTTACCGCCGGTATCGGCGGTGTTTTCAGTTCCGGAATTCCCGTAGGAACCGTCTCTTCTGTCCATCGCAAAAAACGTGGTATGTTTCTTGAAATAGAGGTAGAGCCATCTGTCGATTTTCTGCACCTTGAGTTTCTTCAACTCAACCTGTCTTTGCAGCAGTCGCTTGCCTCTGAGAAAATTAGCCCGGATGGAAGCTGAGATCAGATGAGTACATTCATCTTCCTCGTCATTGGTATGATCATGGTATCGTTTCAGACGACCATTTTACAGTTTTTTCCATCCTGGCTCGGGTCGCCCGATCTCATATTTGTGCTGGTGGCATTTATTGCCTACCGTTTTGATTGGCTGAGAGGAGGTTTTCTCGCCATCACTCTGGGCTGGATGATGGATGTGACCTCGGGAATCTATCTTGGTGCCTACCTTCTCGAGTATCTGCTGGTTTTTGTTGGGTTGCGGACAGTGACGGTTAACAGCCCATTACGGGAATCTGCTTATCAGGTTCCAATGGTTGGGCTCAGCTATTTTATCGCCCAGTTTCTTTTTTACTGCGTTCTATCAATGACAGTAGGCGACTCCTTGGCGCCGTGGTCTTGGAGTGAAATTCTCAGAAAAACAATTATACTAACAGTAGCCACCATTCCCTGTTTCCTTTTATTTAACAGCTTGTTCGAATACCTGCAGGAAAGGAAAGCGGCAGCACGCGTTGCCCGCAGAAAAGGAAGCAATAGATTTAGGCAGTGAAATGGAAAAGAAAATATTCCTTGATGACATAGAAGAAATCGAAGAGCGTGATGATACTGCGTTGCTCATGCTTAAAAAGAGGGCGATCTTTGCGATAGTTTTAATTCTTTTTTTCTTTGTCGTAATTGTGGCCAGGCTTTGGGTTTTACAGATCAGCAGTGTTGAAGAGTACAAACATCTGGCAGATAATAATCGAGTCAGAATTCGATCGGTCCCGCCACCTCGTGGACATATTCTCGACAGATATGGACGAGAGATCGTCACCAACCGACCATCTTTCAATGTGGTCATGATTCGCGAAGATTCGTTTGATATTGATGATGTTCTCAAAAGACTCTCATCGGTACTGGACGAGGATTTAGAAAAATTATGGGAAAAGATTAGGGATGCCGCTGGTACGCCACTCTATTTACCTATCATATTGAAGGAGGATATTGACTGGGAAACACTTGCCTACCTGGAAAATCACAAATACAAATTTTCGGGAATCCGCATTGAAGTGCAACCAGTGAGAACCTATCACTATGGTGATCTGGCCGCCAATGCTATTGGCTACATTGGCTCAATCAACAAGAAACAATTAGCCGAGGATCAGAGTGATGTTTATGAGGGTGGGGATCTTATTGGCAAGAGAGGATTAGAAAAATTACGAGAAACAGATCTGCGAGGTGAGAAAGGTAAAAGTTCTACAGAAGTGAATGCCCGCGGTTTTGAACAAAGGCAGTTAAAAAATATAGATCCTCTTGCTGGCAGAGATATCCATCTAACCATCGATGCTGAGCTGCAGCAGGTTGCCGAGCAATTTATGTCGGTGAGTGATAAAGCTGGTGCGGTAATCGCGCTTGAGGTTAATACGGGTCGCTTGCTGGTAGCAGCAAGCTCCCCGACAATACACCTTGATGATTTTATTGGCGGCATTTCACAGAAGAACTGGGATGCCCTGCTGAACAATAACAAACATCCTCTGATCAACAAGGTTGCTCAGGCAGCCTATCCTCCAGGCTCAACCTATAAAGTCATAACTGCCATGGCTGGGTTGGCCTCCGGTGTAATTGATGAAAATACGGTCTTTTATTGCCCTGGCTACTACTATTTTGGCAGACGTGTGTACCGCTGCTGGAAGCATAGCGGACACGGGGCAGTTGACATAAGGCGGGCAATTACCGAGTCATGTGATGTCTTCTTTTATCAGGTTGGCCAGCGAGCAGGTGTTGATAAGTTAGCAGAATATGCAAATAAATTTGGGCTTGGACTAAAGACTGGTGTGGAGATGGAGCATGAAAAATCAGGACTCACACCGACCCAGAAATGGAAACGAAAGCGCTATCAGGAGAAGTGGCATGAAGGTGAGACGCTCTCGGTGGCGATTGGTCAGGGGTTCAACCTGATGACGCCTCTGCAGATTTGCTTGATGACATCGGCAGTGGCAAACGGCGGAAAACTTTATAAACCGCAGTTGATTGAAGCTGTCAGCACTCCGGAAGGAGAAATCGTTGAGCGGTTTTCTCCGGAACTCATTGGTGAGCTGAGCAAGAGAGATAAATCATTTTTGCCCATCATCAAGGATGGACTTTTTGGTGTCGTTCATGGAAAACGGGGTACGGCTCGAAAGGTTAAGATCAAGGGGCTGACAATCGCCGGTAAAACGGGAACAGCTCAGGTGGTGCGGATTGCCCAGTATAAGGGACTAAAGGAAAAAGACATACCCTATAAGTTCCGAGATCACGCCTGGTTTACCTGCTACGCGCCTGCCGAGAACCCTCAAATTGCTGTCACTGTGCTGGTGGAACACGGGCTGCATGGCGGTTCGGGGGCTGGACCAATTGCCCGGCTGGTTTTAAAGAAGTACTTTGAATCATATCTACAGGAACAGGCTCAGCGTGAAAATCTGCAGAAAAAGACTTCCGGCTGAAAAGTAACTGACTTCATGTAACCGCTCTAGAGATAATTAATTTAATTATAAAATCAAATGTTTCGAGTAGATAGAAGACTTTTTGCTCATTTTGACTGGTTGTTGCTGATCCTTCTTCTTTTGATCTGCGGGATGGCGCTGTTTAATCTTTATAGCGCTTCATATCCGCCAAAGCCCTGGGGCACTCCTCCTTATCTCAAACAAGGGTATTTTTTCCTCATGGGCTTTGCCGCAATTGTGATCATTTTGAGTTTTGACTATCAGGAACTCCATTTCTGGAATTACTTTTTTTATGGCATTGTCATCCTTTTACTTGTTGCTATCTTGATTATCGGAAAAACCGTGGGTGGTGCACAGCGCTGGATGAATCTCGGATTTTTTAATCTTCAGCCTTCCGAACTGGCAAAATTGATGTTGGTCATTACCCTGGCAAGTTACTACTCCCGTAAAGAGGTGACAGATGGCTATACGATCAGGCAACTTTTCGTACCAATCCTCCTGACCGCGATTCCATTCCTTCTGATCATGATGCAGCCCGACCTTGGTACCGCCCTGATGCTGGGAATGATTTTTGTTTCCATGACTGTTTTCGTAAAACTTCGATTTTCGGTCTATCTCGTTCTTGGCGGAAGTGCTGTCGGTGCTGTAATTTTTGCTTGGGAGAAACTTCTCAAGCCTTATCAGAAACAGAGGGTGCAAACGTTTTTGAACCCGGAGAAAGATCCTATGGGACATGGCTACCAGATCATGCAATCCAAAATTGCCATTGGCAGTGGGGGACGATTTGGTAAAGGATATCTTGAAGGAACGCAGGGACACCTGCATTTCTTACCAGAGAGGCATACCGATTTTGCCTTTTCCGTCTGGGGAGAGGAATGGGGTTTTTTCGGCAGTTTGTTTTTCATCGGTGTTTATTTTTTTATGCTCTTTTGGGGACTCTACACCACTATGTTTGCTAGAGATCGATTCGGCATGCTGCTGTCGTTTGGGGTGGTCATGCTGATTTTTTGGCAGGCTGTTATTAACCTTATGATGATTCTGGGTTTTCTGCCGGTTGTTGGAATTCCTCTGCCGCTGGTCTCTTACGGTGGCTCATCACTGCTGACGACATTACTTGCCTTTGGAATATTGCTCAATGTCCGCATGCGTCGTTTTCACAGCGGACGAAACACGGAATAGATCTGGTATCTAGCTGCCTGGTAGAACCTTTTTGAGTACCAGATCCCGCAATGCGGCAATAAAATTGGCATCGGTATTTAAAGACTCGGTTGCTTCAAGGCGGATACCGTGTTCAGCTGCCAGATCCCTGTATTGCATCCTGATTTCGTAGAGTGTTTCGACGTGGTCTGAGACGAAGCTGACCGGGACCATCAAAATATTCCGGCACCCGGAATTGGCAAGATTTTTAATCATTTCCGGAGTTGAAGGTGAAAGCCATTCAACCGGACCACTTCTACTTTGATAGCAAAGTTTTCCGCTTTTGCCGGTATCATGTTCTATCTTGCTGATTGTCAGTTTCAAATGATCAACGTAG
Organism: Desulfobacterales bacterium; assembly: GCA_013042695.1. Classification (GTDB taxonomy): domain Bacteria; phylum Desulfobacterota; class Desulfobulbia; order Desulfobulbales; family Desulfocapsaceae; genus JABDPQ01. The sequence continues at coordinate 4,913 of JABDPQ010000248.1, forward strand.
GGATCTCCTTCTTCTATAAATGATATCGGCAGGCTATGGGCACTATAAACGATTTCTACTTCGCTATCACCAAATGCAGTAAGACCGCTTTTAATCTTTTGGGTGAGGCAGCTGATGTAGCCTGGGTGATCCGGCCATGAAGAAATTTCGAGAAGCTCAACCTGTCGGGAAAATGTCAGCAATCTGGCCTTGAGCTCGTTGAGGGAAGACCCGCTTGTCGCGCAGGAGTAGTGAGGGTAAAGGCTAAGCGCCACAATCCTTTCTACCTGCTGGTCGGCCAATGCTTGCAAAGCAGTTTCTGTTGTCGGGTGCCAATAGCGCATGGCTGTGGTTACGACAAAATCCCCATCATTTTTCAGCGCCTCCTGGAGTGCAAGCTGTTGTTTATAGGTTATTTCTGCAATGGGAGATCCTCCACCAATTTTTTCATATAGTAACCTGCTTTTTGGCGCACGTTTTCTGGCAATTAACCAGGCAAGAGGCTTCTGCAGCAGCGCAGGGCCTAAGCGGATTATCTCGCGGTCGGAGAATATATTATAAAGAAATGGTCTGACATCTTCAAGGCGTGAAGGGCCGCCCATATTGAGGAGAACAACACCTATTTTAGCCGTGTGCATGGGGGACGTAAGAAGAAAGTTTTCTCATATCCACCTATTCTTACCACATCAAAACAGAAGAGAGAAGCACAGAGTGACATCAAGGTGATAGGGTGGTAAAAAGATTGCAGGTAACCTGAAAATTTACCAGTTGCTCTTGATTCTGCGCGTAGGTGAAATATAATATTCAGTAGAGGGAAGTAAAAAGATGTTACCCGCATCAAAGCAGTAAAAAACGTTAATTACTGATGCCAAAAGTATTACTCAATACTTCAACCATTCACCAAAAAATAACTTGTATAGATCTTTGTTGTTGTTTTTTCAATCGCCAATTCTTGGCGGGTATTTGGCATATTACCATTTTAAAATCATCTCGTGTCATGCAAAATGGTATGTGCTGATCTTCCCTTAAGAGGGTGCCTATCGGGCACAAGTCTTGAGCAGCGTGCAGCGTTGCTGGAACAATTGATGGAGGAATTCTATGGAACTAAAAATCGAAGCCAGAAATGTTGAGTTGAAAAAAGGTTGGCAAAGCAAAATTGAAGAGGAGAAGGAGAAACTCATTCGCCATTACGCAGGCTTTTTGCTCCACCTTCGTGTTGCCATTGAAGCAACGGCTCATCATAAGGAAGGCGGCTTCGAGGTCAAAATTGTGGCCTCTGTACCAAACGACACTGTGGTTGTCAGCAGGAAAGGCGAAATTGTTCGCTCACTGCTTGTAGAAGCATTCGATGTTCTTTCCCTGAAGCTTAAAGAAATTCTCCGAAAGAAAAGAAAAAGCCAAAAGAACCCTGAGCCGGCAATGGATACTGACAATGTCGGCATCATCAACAAGGTTTCGCCACATGAATCATATGGCTTCATCACGACATTTGACGAGCGTGAAGTCTATTTTCATGAAAATGCGCTGAAGAATGTCACGATAGAAGATCTGACTGAGGGCACGAGTGTTATCTACGGGGAATCAAGAGGGGATAAAGGCCCGCAAGCTTCGTGGGTGAGAGTAGCTAAGTAGTCTAAAATCTGCAGGTAAAACAGGCCTCGGTTAGTAAGCACACTAACCGAGGCTTTTTGTTTTTGGAGGAGTGATACATACGTTACTCTCTGTACCTGGTAAAAGAAAAGTCCTTGCTGGTGTAGACCTCCTGATCAGCATCAGGGTAGGAGACTTCCTGGCCGTTCCACGGCTTTCTCAGAATTGCAGTGCCTTTTCAGCAGCCATGAACCTGCTCCGTTGATAACGGCTTTGTCGTGTATATCGAGCCATAACCTACGAAACCATCATTTTCAACTCTATGTCTTGCGTGATTGTTGTACTCTCAATTTTTTAAATTACAGCAGGAGCTTTTGAAAACGGATAAAAGGCCAACCGGTGAACGTTACAATTAGTTGTTCATTACATCTGTGTTTTTCCGCTGTCAAGGATAAGATTTTACTATGATTTTGCCAGAGAAACACGGCCTATTCTTTGCAGTTCGGGCCAGAATGATTATTTGTTTTATATTATAATAAAATCAGGCAGCAATCTCTTTATTACCAAGGGAAATGGCTTGACTTATTTATAAATATTTGTGATTTATACTGATATATCGGTTTAACAGCTATATTTTATTAGGTATGATGCTGCTTAAC
>JABDPQ010000254.1 GCA_013042695.1 Desulfobacterales bacterium
GGTCGCAGGAGCGGCAGACCAGGACGGCAGAGAAACAGAGCTCAGCTGTGACATCAACGATATAGATATACCCTTGTATTTTGACTACCTCCCGGTAACGCTTCCTGTCGATATCACACAGGGAAAAGCAAACGGTAAACTGCTCATCTCATTTTCTCCAGGAGAGGAAAAAGGCAGCAAACTCAACATTCAATTTACCCTTGCGACAACCAATCTCGGTTTGGTCTCGCGAAACAATAAACTTTCCCTGGCCATCCCTTCGGCGAAATTTGAGGGTTCTTTTGAGCCATTTGGTCGCTCACTCGTCTTTCAAAACATCCTCTTACGAGAACCAGCTCTTGTAGGTGAGGAGAAAATCTCCAACGAAACCATCGTCAACCTCGTCCCCCTTGCTCTCAGACCGTCACCTGATGACCCGCTTCATCAGGTCATTCCATCGGTATTTATAAAATTACTGATCACAGATAGCGGAAGTGTAACAATCAAAAATCCGCAGACCGATAAACCCTTGGGGATATGGCACTCCATTCAACTGAGTGTGAAGGATTTCTCCAATACAGCCCGTTCGCCACGTGATCCCAAAAGCAGCTTCAGGCTCAGTGGCGAGCATTTGTCATCCTCGGCATTTTTCACCTGGCAGGGTAATTTTGACAACCAGAACCGACCGGGAGGCAACCTTCAGCTTAATAACATCCCGGCCTCATATGTGGCACCGTTCTTTGGCAGGAACGATAAAGATGTATCCGGTATTGCCGATATCACTGGTTTACTCAGTATATCGCTTGCTGCAAAAGGAAATAAGCCGTTTGATTATGTCCTTAAAAGCACAATTCTTACAATCAAAGATCTCACGCTCAAAGACCAGGGTGTTGAATGGCTTGCAGCACCATCAATGCGCTGCGAGCCGGTGAGTCAAATCAAGGGTGTTACTGATCTGGGAAATGTTTTTCTGCACAACAGCAGCCTCACTATAAATAAAGCAAAACTGCCTTATTTCTTTGAGCGGTACTCTCGTCGTCCAACCACACATATTCTCCATGGTCTTGATTTTTCCGGTACCATCGCCATCACTGCGAAGGGAAGTAAAAAACCACTTATAAATTTCTCAAATGTATCATTTCAAGCCAATCGCCTTGAACAGCAGCAGCAACAGGAAAACAATTTTGCCTTCTCGGCACTGGTTGACGGCAAAGGAGACGTAAAAACAAAAGGGAGTTTGCATATTGCCCCTCTGCAAATCTCCGCTCAAGTTGCTTTTTCAGCGCTTTCGCCAAAACAGCTGTTCAATTGGTTCACAGACTCCCAGATCTTGCTGTCGAGTCAGGCAGAATTTTCTGGTCAAGGAGTATTTCGTTATCCGCAAAAGGAATATCGCGGTGATTTGCTGGCAAAAAATGTCATTATACATCGTGGTGATCTGCTGGCAAAAAATGTCATTGCAGGTGATTTAAAAAAGCCAGCTATGCAGGCAGCAACCGTTGCCTCCAATGATTTTTACTGGTCCAAGAGTGCTGAAAATCTCACTATAAAACAACTAGTTGTAGATCAGCCAGAGTTCTCCTGGCAGCGAATAGCCCAAGAACAAAATCCAGCAAACTCAGTATCGATTTTCTTGCGCCACCTTTTTCTGCCAGAGCCCGGCTCTAAAGCAGAAGACCCCGATATACCGCTCTCCCGCTTCTCCGTCAAAATTGATTCAATTGATTTTACCGACGGTGCTCTTTCCTACCTCGATAAACGGATATCCCCCCCTCTGGGTCTTGGTATTACAGGAATCAATGGAACGCTGAGTAAACTAAATTATCCGGTAACCAAGGATGATACCTTGATTTCCCTCAGTGGAAATATCGAAGGGGCACCGTTTAGCCTTGAAGGCAGCGGCAAACTTTTGCAACTTCCCACCTCTGCACGCACCCTGTTTACCGCCCCGTCTTTGCCACTGGAACTGTTCTCGGAACAAATTAGAAAATATCTCAGGGAGATTAAATTAACTGAATCAACTGCCAGTATATCGGCGACAACAAATTTGAGTGAAGAATCATCAGAGTTTAAATCTGAGGTGACAATCAATAAAATTATCCCTGAACAGACGGGAACAATCACTGCTCTAGCCCTTGCCCTTACAACCGATTTGCGTGGAGGAAAAACGCTACGTGTCGAATCGACAGAGACCCAGCAAATTAAACCTGTTATTTCAGAGCTGATTAGTGATTACAGCAGACTTCTGGTTAAAGCTGGGATCAATCCCATGTTGCTAGCCGGTGAGGATTTCAAGGACCTGGTAAATAACCAATCCATCAGCTTTCTGTCGGGTAAAGCAACGATGAACGGTGAAAGCATTGAAACGCTCAACAGATATAATGATTTTTTAGCTGCACACCCACTCGTCAAGCTCAAAGTAATTGGCTACGCCGATAAACTCAATGATACGCAGGTGCTCCTGGCTGAGCTTGCCCAAAAAGAAAAATCGCGTGTTGAGGATGAAAACAAGCGGCGTTCGATTGACTGGAAAAAAAAGCTGGAGACCGAGAGAACCGAAGCCTTCCAAAAAGAAATTGACCAAGGCAAACCAATCGAGGAAATTGATATTCCGGTCACCAAGCCAAGCACATTTATTCCAGAAACCCCTCGAAAAGTCAGTGTCTCAAATCAAATGCTCGAAGATCTTGCAGCAAGCCGAGAACAGGTGGTGATCGACTATCTGGTAAAACAGCTGGACATTGCAGTCAATCGAGTGGTCAGGCAAAAAACAAGCGGATCTCGAATACAAAATGATGGCAAGCATACTCGAGTTGATTTTGTCTTATCAGACATGTACGGTGAGCAGCCGCAAACATAGCATGATATTACTTCAAATTTTATTTTAAAATAGCCAGATAGTGGACACAAATACGAGGAAAATGGCATGCTTGAACTGATTAAAAAGACCCGAACATACCGAAGATTTGCTGAACATCGTTTAATTTCCGACGAAACATTGCTGGAGCTTGTCAACCTTGCCCGACTTGGTGGTTCCGCCAGAAACTGCCAACCCTGGCAGTACATGATCATAAACAATACCGAGCTCTGCAAGGATGTTTTTCCATACCTTGCCTGGGCCGGATATCTGAGTGACTGGAAAGGTCCTTTGTCAGGAGAACAACCGAGTTCCTACATTCTCTGCCTGCTTAATCGGTCTTGGCTCAAAGGCTCAGACAAAGAAGCTCATTTTGACCTCGGAATTGCTTCTCAAAATCTGCTCCTTGGGGCCATGAAAAAAGGGATCGCTGGGTGTCGTATTGGCGCATATTCTCCTGAAATTAACACCTTGTTTGAGATTCCTGACAACCTCGAACTTGCGTTGGTAATTGCCCTTGGGTTTCCTGCAGAAACGGTGGTTATTGAAGAAACGCCGAATGATAACGATATCCGCTATTGGCGTGATAGTGGAGATATTCATCATGTACCAAAACGCTCGCTGACGGATATTGTTGTGAACTTAAAACAGCGCTAAACAAAACTCCATAATTCAAAGACAACGCTTGAGCGCACTATGGTTCAAGCGGTTTGAAAGGCTGGTAA
>JABDPQ010000261.1 GCA_013042695.1 Desulfobacterales bacterium
GATATAAAAGCTGGTGAGAATTTGTCCCTCTATTTCCTTGACGTCGGTCAGGGAGATGCGACCATTCTGCATCAACCTGATTCTTGTACAGTTCTCATCGACGCGGGCCCCCTCATACATGGTCATAGAATAACTGAAAAGTTGCTGGAGCTCGGGGTTTCAAGCCTTGATGCGGTAATCATTACCCATCCTCACCTTGACCATTTTGCAGGACTGTTTGACATCGCCCCACGTATCTCAATCAAACAGTTTTTTGATAACGGCAGCAGCAATTCATCCTGGGAATATTTCGATGATTACCAGATACTTAAGAAACGTTATTCTTACGACGTATTAGCCCGGGGGCAAACGATTACCTGTGGATCAGTGCGTATTGATGTGCTGTTCCCAGAAGCTGGGAAATCCATGTCCAATGATCTTAATGCAGGATCACTGGTTTTACTGGTGTCATTTCAGGGATTTCGTCTTCTTCATATGGGTGATGTGGCTGGCAGAGCCGAGTCAGACTTTCTGCAACTCGCTGATGACATCGGAGCACAAGTCATCAAGGTCGCGCACCATGGAGCTGCCGATGCAACCGCTGATTTATTGCTCGAAAAAGCAGCGCCAGAGCTGGCTATCATCAGTACAGCCTCAGAAAACAGAATTTCATCGCCATCAGAGGTAGTTCTGGAAAGGCTATCTCAACATGGAATCCCCTTCTATCGAACAGATGAGATCGGATCAATAGAGATCAGTGTTTCCAATGAGGGTTATCGGGTAAACACCCGTTAATACACGCTGTATGGTTTACACCGCAGGAAACTCAATATCTGACGAACCATGAAATCGGTATTTCCATTATACCGTCAGTTCAGTTGACACAAGATCTTTCCAGTGTTAAATGTGTGCCAGCAATCAACAAGGAGATCAAAGAGATTTTTTCATGCGTGCCCGTAGCTCAGCTGGATAGAGCACCAGGCTTCGAACCTGGGTGTCGGGGGTTCGAATCCCTCCGGGCGCGCCATTTCGAAAACCCCGATAACAAGGTTTGAAATAATCAACCCCCTCTCGGCAATTTTTCCGAGAGGGGTTTTTTATGCACTCACGAATATAAGATCCGCACCTCCTGTACACCCGCCTTATGAGATCATATCAACAAAAAATATTGCAGTAGACCAGATTAGGGTGCTCAGGAACAAGACATAATTTCTCGACTTCATAAGACTAAAGAGGTTTGACTTGGCAAACATGTATTGATGAACAACAATTTCATTGGATGTAAATTTATCAAAGAACCCGAAATAATGGTCAGCCTTTTTTAAAAGTACTAAGGACTAACTTCATGACGATTGGTATTATCCGTTCAAAGTATGCGATTGAAAGGTTAAGTTTGTTCTTTTTACATTGTCAGAGCAAACACTGAGGTGCTACATTGGTTGAAAGGAAAGAGTGGGAATTGAATGAAATCTTCCCAAAAAGCGACTGCCGTCTATTACATGTTATCTTCAAAAAACCACTTGACACATGCATACACATAATGCATCATAATGCATATGAGAACTACATTGAACATAGATGATCAATTGCTGAAAAAGGCATCCTCATTAACTGGAGTGAAAGAGAAAACATCCCTGATTCACATGGGCTTAGAGGCTTTAATTGCTCGCGAAAGTAGTAAACGCCTTGCTGCATTGGGTGGTACGGAAACAGATGTTAAACCCATCCCTCGCAGACGATCTGTAAAGCAAAGATGATTCTGGTTGACACTTCAGTTTGGATAGACCATTTCAGAAAAAGCGATCAACATTTACAATTTCTCCTTATCGATGGAGAGGTTGCATGCCATACTCTTATAATTGGTGAGCTTGTTTGCGGTAATCTAAGAAACAGAAAAGAAATTATCAGCCTGTTACAACCCCTACCAATGGTTCAAGAAATTAATTTCAAAGAATATCTGTATTTTGTTGAGAAGCATAATTTATTCGGCAAAGGCATTGGATACATAGACATTCATTTATTAGCCTCCGCAAAGCTATCACAATCAAAACTATGGACTCTTGCTAAAAGGCTAAAATCTATAGCATTAGAATTGGGAATTAATTATAAGAAATCTAGATAACGACTCAATGAACTTAAGGTTCTACGCTTGATTAGCAGGACACCATATAATAAGAACCTGCGGTAGTTTAGACCACGTCATTCAGCCCTGGAACTAGTTATAACGCAAAAGGAGATCTGGCATATTTAGCAAGACCTTCTATATCAAGAATTTCTATCTCTTTTTGAGTAGCATTGCCTATAATAGATTTTTTTTTCAACTCAGATAATACCTTACTGAATGTAGCTCGGTGTAAACCAAGGGCAGTTGCCATTTCTTGAAGATTTATCTTGGGTGTAAACTGCAACTCCATATTGTTGTATTTACACATATCATAGAGCAAACGACTAACCTTTCCGCAAACATCTGGGTTTATTATCTCACAGTGATGGTGAAGGAGGACCCCAATCTTGAAGGACAAATATTCGAGCAGATTTTCAGCAAGCAGCGGATGATTTGGAAGGATTTCAAAACGAACAATTTGTTCATCAAAACGGTTAAGATTGCCAAGGATCACCTTTCCGGTTTAAAGTCGCTGTTGAACTAAAAAAGAAATATTCCCTTTCTGTCCATTGACCGGAACACTGCATATGAAAATGCAGTAGGTAAACGATCAACGGGAACAGGAAGTTTTTGCTCATAATCATTTGAAATGAAACGCTATTATATAAGCTCACCCCAAATATGGTTAGTTCCATTTGGCTGCCTAATCATATCTGTTGTTATATCGATATCAGGAGTGTCTGAGCGTCTTTTCCTTATCCTGAATAATTGGCTTAACATGATAATTCCATTTTGGTTGTGGTCTCATATAACTAATGGAGGTGATGGCCTGGTAGCTATTGCACTGGCACTTCCTTTTTGCTTCAAAAACCCGCGCTTTGTTTTGATGATGATGGGATCAGGCGCACTTATGAGTTTTACCCCGACGATCTTAAAGGCAGCTATAGGAGCACCTCGACCACTTTCAGTTATCCCTGTTGATCAATTTACACTTATCGGAAGCTCTTATAAATATGATTCATTCCCCTCCGGACACGTAGCTACAGTATTTTGGATAGTTGCTCTGATTTTTCTCATGTTCAACCGAACTTCTATCAGGGTTATTGTGATAGGAATTGGCTTGATAGTTGGTGTCTCCAGAATAGCCTGTGGAGTTCATTGGCCTACCGATATATTTGGCGGTGTACTCTTAGGATGGGTTATTTCATCAGGGGCCTATCTTGTGTTTATCAATTGGCCGAGAAGAATAGAACCTGTTTATGATACTATTCTGCAATATCTTCCTGTCTTAGTAGTATTAGCTCCAATTCCTTGGTATGAGACGGCATATGAGGGAACGAGAAGTAGCTATATAGGTTTCAGCATAGTAATGATTTGTTTCTGGTTTTGGAGATATGTGACTGAGTCTCTCAATAAATAAAAAAGCCTAACATCAAGTGTCCATCGCGAAAAATAGCTGTGAATATAAAAAATACTTGTTGATGGTTAGATATGATTTTCTTCCTGATATTCGTTGCTCGATCAGCAATAATCAAGGTTAAAGCGTTTTATTTGCTAACCTCTGATTTTCTATCAGCGAATTGCTCAACCCACTAGAAACTACTACCTCACTGGAGAAAAATGTTAGTTTCTGTATTGCTGATGAGCTGATTGTTTTCAGTAGTAATAAGGCAGAAGTAAACAACGATTTGGTCTACTTTTGTTCTGGCAATCCTAATTTAGTACCTCATAAGTTATAATTCTCGTTATTTAAAGAAATGCCCATAATTACAAAATTTTAACTTTGTATTTTCCTTTTGATAAAACTTCATGAAGTATTTGTGATCTTTCCACATATTTCTGCCACTTTTTATGAATGGTTTTGGCGGCATACTTTTTAGAAAAATCTGCGATCTTAACGAAGTGAGGATTGCCAATACCGTCAACTATCACAAGCTTCGCACACTCTGGCTCAGAAAATTGTACAGCCAAATTATTTGCTGCTGGGTCGCAGGCTATTATGGAATGCTCAATCAGGTGATCATAGAGTTCATCTAATAATAGCACTATTTGGGCAGGCGACAGCTGCGGTAAATTGGGATCTATTATGTGGTCAGAGAGCATTTTTGAAAGGGATCCATCATAGTTTCTGATGAGATCAAAAACTGCGCCTTTGCCAAAATTTGTTTTACACATTCCATGAAAAGCTGACAGATGAGTAAATGGTTTATGATAATGGTAATAGAAAATTAGATAGAGAATTTCCCTTCGAACAGGTCTTTTTTTTGAGAAATTATAGGCTATTTTTATACATCTGCTTTGGTAGTTTGGGTGCTGGTAAACTGTTTTTACTCCACCTTTTCCGATAATAAAGGATTCGTTAAGTTGAATTTCTTCACTCAGGGTAGAAAAAACTTTAATTACTTTCCAGATAAAATGTAAAAACATAAAGCCTAAAATATGATATTTCTACTAAATATTAGATTGTTAGAAGGCACCTGCGTGAATACTTTCATTGAAAATGGAAATATTATCCTAATTAATTTTTGTATGCGACTGAACGCTAAATTGATCAACTCTAACCTCTTCTTGTTTGATTTTTAATTGGCCAATGAGATGATGGTTCATCAAGAAGACCTTGACCATTTTATCAATAGCGTCTGCGAACCCAGTTTTTGCACATTTCTCTATATACGTCTAGAGGAACCAGTAACTCTCTGATCACTGCCCTTCAACGATAATTTCTCTCGTGCCGATATAAATCCACAACCTCGGAAATCCCGATCACCGGGAAAGAAATTGGTTATAGCGAGCCAGTGAGTGTGCCTCTGGCCAAGGAAACAAATGCTGTGTAATAGAATAAATTGATTCTTCCTGTACATCAAGATTGATTGACAGGAAGAAGCTACGTTTGTTGCTAAAATGTATTTCTTATGATTGCCATAGAGAACATAACATTACCTCTCCAGCGTATCATCAAATTTACCAGTTGGGATTAGTGGTTATCATTACTTGACAAAAACCTCTATCCGGAGTGGAACAATGACGAGAAAAACGGAATTAACTCTAGTTGGTTTAGGATTTACAGCAGAAGAATCCAACAAAATCGTCGAAAATAGTATCATTCGCTTCTATCCTAGAAATAGCGTCATTCTGTCCCCCCCATTTACCGGTGAGTCAGTCTTTATCATTATTGAAGGAGGAGTGCAGGTACTAGCAATCAATTCTGAGAATGAAGAGGTAACAATAGCCCATTATAAAAATGGAGAGTACTTCGTGGGGATTGAGTTTAGTGACATACCTAACACAACATTGGTTCGAGCCATCGAACCTAGCCGATTGCTAGAATTACGCATGAATTGGTTAAAGACCCTATTGCCACAAGCAAGCGCATCGGTCAAACAGGTAGCTGAAAACATGTTCAAAGGGCTTGAAAAACAGGGTGCAAAGCTATCTGAAGCGATTCAGCAGAAACAGGCAATAACTGATATTTTACGGGCTATATCGACCTCCCCATCTGACCTCAATCTGCTATTGACGGCGGTGGTAGAGAATGCAGCGAATCTATGCGATGCAAACGACGCTGGAATTATGCAAGTTGACAATGACCATCTTGTTATGGTGGCAAAATATGGGCCATCTCAGCTCTGGCCCATCGGTTGGAAGAGGAAGATAAGCAGAGACTGGGTCACTGGACGCACTGTAGTTGACTGCAAATCTATTCATATTCTTGATCTCCAAGCTGAAAGCTCTGAATTTCCTGAAGGGGCTGGATATGCAAAAAAGTATGGTCATCGAACTGTCTATACCGTTCCTTTAACACGCGAAGGTGTCGCAATAGGAGCTATTTTGATTCGCCGTTTCAAAGTTGCTCCCGTAACAGAAAAGCAAAGGGATCTGCTCAGAACTTTTTCAGACCAGGTAACCATAGCGATTGAGAATGTAAGACTGTTCAACGAAATTAACGAAAAAAGCATACAGCTAAAGGAACAATCGGGTGAATTGGCTCAGTGGAATGACAAGCTGGAATTTCGAGTAGCAGAGCAAGTTGCCCAATTAGAGCAATTTGCTAAACTTGAACATGAACTGAAGGTTGCCAGTGATATCCAAAAAAGCATGCTGCCACGTACAATACCGGAATTTGAGGGATATGAAATATACGCAAATATGATACCTGCAAAAACCGTTGGTGGAGATTTCTATGATTTTATACCTCTGAGTGATGATTCTTTAGCCATTGCAATAGGGGATGTCGCCGATAAGGGCTTTCCCGCAGCTTTGTTTATGGCGATGGTACGCAGCTTCCTAAGAGCTGAAACTCATCATGGAGTATCCCCTAAAAAAGTGCTGGAGGGAGTTAACAACCACTTGTTGGAGCTTAACGACAAAGATATCTTTGTGACTATTCTGCTCGGGATTTTGAACAACAAGACTAAGCAGTTCACCTATACTCGAGCGGGTCATGAGTTGCCGGTTTTAGTAGATTTTAAAGGTTCTGTAAAACAGCTGCACAAAGGGAAGGGACAAGCATTGGGCGTTTTCGATAAATTGACACTGGACGAAGAGCATTTCAATCTTTCAGATAAAAGTATGATGGTGCTTTATACAGACGGGATAACAGATGCGATAAATGGGGATAACCAGATGTTTGGATTACAGGGTCTTTTACATACGGTATCCGACATGCCTCAGCAATCTGTTGGGTGTGTCTGTGAGGAGCTATTTAGAGCAGTTAACAAACACCAGAGTCATCTTCCTCAATATGACGATATGACGGTTATTGCAGTCAAAGCAGTGGGTGTTTAATACAGCAGTCAGTTAAGATTGACATACCCAAGATATACTGATCTGGGCATCACCAGATTGTAGCTTCTTCCTGATCTCCTAATCTGTCAATTTTGCTATTGGCTCTAAGATTAGATTGAAACTGTAATCTTGAACCTGTCAGTTAAAGTCTGAATTTCTTGATTTCAGAGTAAAATTAATGTTCTCTATTCACCACTCAAAGGGCCTCCCCCTTTTCTTTTCTCTCACCTCATGCCAGTTGGGAGTATAATTTCTTCTTTACAGCGATCGCTTCCCAGGGCCAGATCTGTGTTGGTTTTTACGCCTATTTCGGTAAAAAGCTTTCCCTCAACGTGTTGGAAAAATGGAGAACGTCAGTTGATCTTGCGCTCTTTACATATTTAACGCTATCCTAATCCTGATTATCACTCATTATTCATCTGAGTTATTGATAATTGCTCAAATATACGTGACTTATTGTTTTACAAGATGGTTGTAGCTACTTAGCGTAGTGACTTCAGGTTACAACTGAATACTTTTTCAATTGCGAGGTGGAGCAATGCAATCTGGTCTGGGCACCGGCTGGTGGACCTATATAAAATATGATGACAAAAGAGACCGTCCAAAAATAAGCAGCAGACTGCTTCGGCGTGTCTGGCTCTATGCTAGGCCATACCGCTGGAAGATTCTGGGTTTGCTGGTGACGATTTTTGCAATAACTGGTTTGAGCTTGATTCCGCCTCTGCTGTTGCGTGATCTTATTGACAATGCCATTGCAAATCGCAACCCGGATAGAATCAACATCCTAGCCATCGGCATGATTGGCGTGCCACTGCTCAGTGCGGCAATAGGTTTTTGGCAGCGCTACATCAGCGCGACAATTGGGGAAAGCTTAATAGCTGATCTGCGATATGCTCTTTATGATCACATGTCACAAATGAGTCTGAGGTTTTTCACCCATTCAAAAACCGGTGAGTTAATGAGTCGCCTCAATAACGATGTTGTTGGTGCTCAGAGGGCGGTAACCGGGACGTTTATCAATATCGTAACCAATTTTATCTCCGTTACAGCCACCTTAATAATCATGTTTTCGCTGGAGTGGCGCCTGACTTTTTTAAGTATTGTCATTGTTCCCCTCTTTGTCGCACCCACGAGAAAAGTGGGACAAAAACTCAGGAAAATCAGACGTCAGAGTATGGAGTTAAACGCCAAAATGAACGCTCTGATGCAGGAGACTCTGAATATCGACGGGGCGCTGCTCGTTAAGCTTTTTGGCCGTCAGTCTACAGAATCACAACATTTTCGGGATTGCAGCTCTGATGTGGCAGATATCGGGGTGCGCTCGGCCATGGTAGGACGATGGTTTTTCATGGGGCTGGGATTGATAAGTGCTGTGGGAACAGCATTGGTTTTCTGGCTTGGTGGGCATATGGTTCTGCATGGTGTCTTTACAGTGGGCACCATAGTTGCCGTCGGTGCGTATCTCGCCCAGCTCTATGGCCCATTGAGTTCCATCAGCAATGCTCACGTAGAATTCGCCACCAGCATGGTGAGTTTTGAGAGGGTCTTTGAAATTCTTGATATTCCCATCGAAATTAAGGATACATCAGATGCGATTAAACTTATAACTGTGCAGGGTAAAGTCACCTTTCGTGATGTCAGCTTTAGCTTCACAGATAATGATACCAGCTACCCCGGTCTTGCCGGGCTGGATAGCGATCGAAATGAATTTGTAAGAAATCAGGCAGAAACTTCGAGAATAAAAAGGCCAAGTCGCAAAATGGCTCTAGAAAAAGTCAGTTTCACCATAGAACCTGGGGAGCTTGCAGCTCTTGTAGGTCCCAGCGGTGCCGGCAAAACAACCATCTCCTACCTGTTGCCTCGTCTTTACGACCCTACAGAAGGAAATATACTCCTAGATGATAAAGAAATACACGGAATTTCTCAGCAATCTCTTGCCAGGGCTATTGGTATGGTCACCCAGGAAACTTATCTTTTTAATGACACCCTTAAGGCTAATCTTGTCTATGCCAAACCTGATGCCACTGACCAGGAAATCAAAGCTGCCTGCCAGGCAGCAAATATAGATACCTTCATCAAAAGCCTTTCCGATGGTTATGATACCATTGTAGGTGCCAGAGGATACCGCCTCAGTGGAGGCGAACGGCAGCGTATCGCCATCGCCAGGGTTATCTTGAAGAACCCGCGTATCCTGGTTTTGGACGAGGCTACCAGTAGCCTTGACAGCCAGAGCGAGGCTTTGATTCAGGAAGCACTGCAGAGAATTATGAAAGGGAGGACCAGTCTGGTAATCGCTCACCGACTAAGCACAATTCTCAATGCCGATCTAATCTTAGTTTTAGATCAGGGCAGGATTATAGAGCAGGCTCATCGACGAGAAACAGGAAGTGCGCATGAACAGCTTTTGGGCAATGAAGGCTTGTACGCGAACCTGTACCATACCCAATTTGGAGACTGATACGAGAAAATAGGTGTTGAAGAAATTCAGACACAGCGCAAGCGGGGTCAGAGTAACATTGCGGATCATTTACGGGTATTATCTGAGTTGCTTGCCCACTCAGCCTGATGTCAATTTCTTAAAGGCACCCTCAAGATATCCTTTATTGGACAGCTTCTGATAATGGCGCGAATTCTCCTTTGAGCAAATCCTGTTTGGTGATGTTCTTCTTTTTCCCATCCTGATCACGGGCAAGACCGCTCATTTTTGACCAGAGTTTGTTCCCGCTTTCGTCTTTGACCTCAACATAAATATTCCCGTCGTCTTTCTCCTTATAGTCGAGAAATTTGACACGGGTTAGATCCCTGCCAGTCTTAATGACAAAAATTTTATTATCGTTGACCAGTTGATTTGCACGTTCCATATCGCCTTTTTCGAGATAGGCATCGTCCTTTTCAATATCCTCGAGAATCACGGATACGCGGGTCCCATCCAACAGTACCATATTGGGTTCAAAGGTGAACCAGCCGGCCCAAGCGCTTCCACTGAGGATCATAAGAAGAACCGTTGTAACAATACCTGCTTTTTTGATCATTCTGCTCATTTGATACTACCCCCCTAATTCTACGAGAATAAAAGATGATAGGACACCGCTTTGTAAGACCGCTCTAACTTTTCGTAAATTCCTTTCAAGCGGCCGCCAATTCTCGGCAGTCTATAATCTTTTTTAGCCATCCTTTCAAGCAATTTAATTCCAAGGGGGTAGAGACTGCTATTGTAATATTGGATGACAGTGTATCACACTCTGTAACACGGAAGATGCTGGGAGGTGAGAGGCACTCATTCGACTCCTGTGATATATGTCCATTGGCAATCATAACTAATCAAGCTGATCAACAGTTAAAGACGAGTTCCTGTATCTTATGAACCTGGGGTGAGTTCCGACTATGGCTCAGATGAATCTTCTTGCATCGCAAAAATATTGTTAGTCACGAGGCTTGATTACATGGCAATATTTTGCAGGGAGCAAGGCATAACTCGGGCGTTTTTCAGTCACAGCACATAAAAAATTCTTCCATACAATCCCGAAGATGGTTCTAAATAAATCACAGCTCCGACCTCAGTACCAGGATGCCAATGATCAAGCAGATCAATACCAAGTTAAAGCCCATGAGTTCCCCCCTTACTCAAATTCATCCATGTGTTTCAAATACTGCCGGTGATTGGTTTAACGACCATCAATCAGATCTCAAATCCGTACCCTGCCAGCTCGCCCTAATACTCCAGTTGTGCACCTGACCCTTGGTAAAGATTGAGCAGTTGTACAGCAACCTTGAGTCATAAGTAGTCCAACCAAGCTCCATGGTTCGCACGAACACCCTTGCATACCTTTCTTGAATTGTCAAGTTCATTACCCCTTAACGACCTCGCAGGTATATGCATTGGTAATGGTTCCAGAACATCATCGTCCTTAGGTTGCCGAATCAAGTAAAGATCCTGAATCCGTGACGGCTTTGTCTCGAATTACAAGTAACTATTTGTTGTTGTGATAAAAAATATCTTATTCATTAGGTGGCCGGCTTCACCCCGCCGCCCTTCGGGGCGCCCGATAACACGACATCTGCTGTGTTGACAACTCGTTGATATACCCAAGTATTACCAACATTGTTGCCGCCTTGCATCGGCAGTGTTCTTGGACGCTCACGGATTCAGGAAGGTGTAATGAGGTAAGACTCAGTGGATGTAAGCATACGCTCGGTTTGGCTTCCTGATTTCTTACTCACTGGCAGTCATTGCAGCGGGTTATCACATATGCAAATTGTGTACAACTGACGCCTCATCCGGACGTGCCCCAATGAAGAGGGTTAATAGCCTCGCTAAAGCCTACATCCATCAATATTAAACTTGAAATTAAGGATGTTTTTTCTTGCCCAGGAGCACTATATTGGCAGGTAGTGCTTTATGTCATGGGATTCGTTTGTGCGCAGAGCGTTTTGACGTAGTTCCGATTCAAATATACGCGGCCTATTGGCTCTAACAGCTCTAATTGAAAATAGGTGAAAAAGTATGAAGCAAGAAGCGGTAAAGGATTATTTTATCCTGAATCATCAATTGCGATCAACCCAGGATATGAGCATTTTTGAACGGATCTCGCAGAAGTCGGTATATGAAGTAATCAAAATCGTTGCAGGTATACCTGTTTTTTTTGAAGAACACATGCAGCGTATGCGACGTTCCGCAGCACTGCTGAAAGTTTCCCTTCCTAAATCAGATGAGGAGGTATTAGAAGAAATCCGTCTTCTGCTGGAAAAGAACCGCTGCGAAAATATCAATGTCAAACTTATCCGGACCCGGATCGGGAGCGAAGATTATTTCCTGACCTATTTTATTGAAGCTGAATCTTTGAGCCGAAAAGAATATGCCCGGGGAATTCACGTTATTTTGTATCAAGGCGAAAGGAACAAACCCCATCTAAAAACCTTGGGGAGTTCTTTTCGTGACCGAGTAGAGTCCGCTCGAGCTCGGACGGGTGCCTATGAAGCCTTGTTGGTGGATGATCAGGGCAACATAACCGAAGGTAGCCGATCCAATATCTTCTTTCTCAAAGACGGCCTGCTCTTCACCCCGCCCGCTCGGACCGTTCTGTTGGGGGTTACTCGTAAACATGTCATGAACCTGTGTAAAGATATGAAGCTGCACGTGATGGAAGAGCTGCTGCACCGCGGGGAAATCAGGACGGTCAGCGGTGCCTTTATTACGGGCACAACAGTTGATATCGCGCCAATCCGCTCCATTGACGATTACACAATTTCTTCGACGGAAAACTTGCAAATTCAAAAGATCGTGCAGCTTTACTCAGACGAGGTGAACGCTTATATAGAACAGCATACCTTCCGCACCAAAAGCTAAAGCTTTGAGCATTTGTTTTCGTGCAGAGAACGTTGATTTCATACAAACCTCACAATAAAAACCCTAACCTGCCCTCACCCCTGAAGAGCTCATGATGTTCAGAAATAATTTCAAGCTATCAATCCTGCTACCTTTTAGTGTTGCCAGGGAGTTGTTTGCTCTGAAAAAAATACAAGTTATTTGCGTTCAATCCGACAACATCTTTGATTTGATACTCAAACGAATGGGGACGCTGCTCTCGTCCAACAGGAAGGATACAAGATAGGATTTGGACCTCAGTTAACGCATCAAATCAAAGGTCTGTTATCCGGTCAGCTAAGCTATCAAGTGATGTGACAATCTTTAATTTAAGAATGGAGCTATGAGTTGCTTAGCAGCTAGTGGGAACCAAAATACCACCATCACAATAAGCATTATGATAAATCCAAAAACCCCACCCAGTATTGCAGTAAAATCCACTCTATACCACATAAGGTACCTCCAGTGTCGCAAGAATGAGAAAGCTGTCAAGATAAACCTCTTCCCATTTAGAATATAATCTGTATTAGTTGGGATGCAGGAAAAATTTTGAGACCAGGGAACCGTCAATTAATAATTTGACGATATGGAAAAGATTCCTAAGCCAAAATAGATAGAAATATTTGGGTAAAAAGGCTAGTTTGTTGGCAGTATAGAAGCGCCTTTTAGTTTGAAACATATAGTATGAAGAGGTTGATTTCATGAAGAAAACAGGACTCCTGGATGCAAAGGGATTTTTTCTTGCTGCGTGCTGCATATTATTGCTCCTGAACGGCTGCGCGTCACAAACAAAGTATGGCGCAGCAAAAGTCAAGAGCTCTCCGGAAGGCGCGGAAGTAGTTGATCTCAGGGATGACAGCCATCTTGGGGTTACCCCAGTAAAAATCTCATTCTCCGGTAAAGCAAATACTGCAGAGTATGTGACGATCCAGTTAAGAAAACCAGGCTATCTTGACCGTATCACCTCTTTCTGGATAAACAGAAGACATGCAAGTCCGCTTGAGGCTGAAGACAATGCAATCGATATCAAGGTTCAGTTAGAAAAAGAGTAAAATTTAGATGAGGATATTTCTTATGAGAATGTGCTTGTTTTGCAAAATACTTCTTCTATCAGGTGTGATGAGTTTACTGATACTGACCGGTTGTTCGTCGAAACTGGCCGTCAATTTTAAGGTACACACAGAGCCCGAAGGTGCCCATGTCGTTTATCAGCAGGATAATTATTCCTGGATATACTTGGGCGTGACTCCGCTTGACGTTGTCGAGGTCATTTCAAAAGAACAGTTGGGAGGAAACCACACAATAAGTATAAAAGCAATGCGATGCGGGTATCTCGATCAGAAAAAAGAGTGGTCAGGTAAGTCCCTGGTACGCGAGGTTGAGGAGAAAGGAATTATATTCTGGACACCCCGTCTCATTGAAAATAATGAATAGGCAGATAGATCTATGAGAACACATGCTGGAATATTAAGCCTCATACTATGCGTCGGTTTAGGTGTTATACTTGTCAATGGTTGCAGCAAGAAGGCTGCAGATTATGAAAACACATCGAGCTCAATGAAACCCGAAGGACATCTTTTGGGTGGCGGGTCTCGTTCAACGGTAAATATTCAGGAAGAAATGACTGCCGGGGATATCGAGTCACTTGACCAAACCGGGGTAAACCAGCTTGCGCCCGACACAAGTTCTGTTGAATACCGGAAAACTTATGGTCGCTCAACGGCACCGCTCTATCCGGTTTTTTTCGATTTTGACAGCAGCTCAATCAATGCTGACCAACGGGAAAACCTCAACAGCAGTGGAAATCATCTCCTTGACGACAAGGGGATAAATATTGTTATTGAGGGGAACTGCGATGAACGGGGCACAGCAGACTACAATCTCGCCCTAGGAGAACTGAGGGTACTCAATGTCAAGAAGTATCTCGTCAACCTTGGGATATCCGAAAATCGCATAACGACAATCAGTTTTGGCTCTGAACGGCCGCTTTATCCAGGCTCCGATGAATTGTCATGGGCAATGAACCGACGAGCAGATTTGATCATCCCCTGACAGAACAATTCAAATTGTGTCGGCTGTCATGACATATTCCCAATGGAAACCACTCGGGACGCTTCACTCCCGGATCAGTATGGTCTGTTTAGCAATTTTGATTTGTAAAATAAACAATTATGCTTTTACGGCAGGAACTTTCCGGTTAGATCCTGAGAGAAGAAAGCAAACGGAGATATGACATGGGCAGGCTGATTCGATGGCTCGTGGTGGTGTTGGCAGTTGCCGGTATCGCTTTTCTGATCTGGCAAAAAACAAGAGCAAAGCCGGTTGAGGTGATGGTCAGATCGATTACCCGGGGGATTGTTGAAAAAACCGTTGCCAATACCCGCGCCGGCACGGTAAGCGCCTGTCGACGGGCCCGACTGTCACCAAGCATCGGTGGCCAAATAGCAAAGCTCCCCATTCACGAGGGAGATCAGGTTGAAACGGGGGATCTGCTGCTGGAGATCTGGAACGAGGACCTCTCAGCTCAATTCGCTGTAGCAGAGCAGGAGGCAGCTGTTGCCAAGGCCCAAGCCGAGGCAGCCTGCCAGTCAGCTGAGGAAGCCGAACGACAGGCAAAACGAGCAAAGACGTTATTTAAAAACCGAGTCGGCTCACAGGAACAAACAGATATGGCCGTTACCGAAGCCTTATCCCTGAAAGCCAAATGCGACGCTTCGCGCGCCTCGGTGCAAATGAGTCTTGCCCATGTTTCGCTGGCCCGAGCCAACCTTTCCCGCTCCCGACTTACCGCTCCCTTTTCCGGCATCATTGCCAAAATTGAAGGGGAATTGAATGAATATGTGACGCCCTCACCGGTCGGCGTACAGACGTCTCCGGTTGTTGACCTCATTGAAAACACTTGTTTTTATATAACCGCCCCGATCGACGAAGTAGATGCCGCCGCAGTTCGGATCGGTATGGTGACCCGGGTTACGCTTGATGCCTTCCGTGGTCGGGAGTTTGCTGGAAAAGTACGCCGCATCGCCCCGTATGTACTCGACCTGGAGAAGCAGGCCAGAACGGTCGACATTGAGGTCGATTTTGTCGATCGAAACGATTTTTCCATCCTTCTTGCAGGATACAGCGCCGATGTGGAAATTATTCTCGATGTCCATACCGATACCCTGAAGGTACCTTCCGAAGCGGTCATGGATAATAACACGGTCTATGTCTTTTCGGACCAGGACGACACTATCAGCAAACGGACCTTTACCGCTGGGCTGAGCAATTGGGCCTTTACCGAGGTTGTGTCCGGATTGGATGAGGGAATCCAGGTTGTAGTAAACGTCGACAAACCAGAGCTAAAAGACGGAGTCACTGTGTTACTCGCTGAAGGTCAACCATGATCAGTTTGTCTGGAATACATCGACAGTTCCAGGTGGGTGATGAACAGGTAACGGCCCTGCACGATATTGATCTGACTATCTCTTCAGGAGAGTATGTCTCTATCATGGGACCTTCAGGTTCCGGCAAGTCAACCCTGCTAAACGTCATAGGTTTGCTCGACCGGCCCGACAGTGGCACCTACCATCTTGAGGAAGAAAACATGACGACGCTTGGTGATACCCAGCAGGCAGCACTACGGCGCCATAAAATCGGTTTTGTCTTTCAGTTTTTTCACCTTGTTCCACGCATGTCGGCCGCTGAAAACATAGAACTGCCCATGATGTTGGCCGGGCTTGCCGGCAGTGAACGTAAAAACCGGGTTAACAACGTACTGCAGGCCTTCGGCCTGTCCGATCGAGCCAAACATCGTCCAGACCAGCTTTCCGGGGGGCAACGACAGCGTGTTGCTATCGCCCGGGCGACGATTATGCAGCCTCATATTCTGCTTGCCGACGAACCAACCGGAAATCTTGATCGCGTCTCCGGACAGGAAGTAATCGACATTATCGAAGCACTAAATCAACAGGGCCTGACCCTGATAATGGTGACGCACGATCCGGAATTGGGTAAACGCTCCGGACGACGGATACGCATGGTAGATGGTTTGATCGACTCAGATATCTCGAGCCAAACACCGACAGAATTAACGATATGAAGCTTATCGACATTATCCGCTATGCCCTGAAAGCTATATCCGGCTACCCAACAAGAACGGGATTGATGCTCCTGGCCATGGCAATCGGCGTCGGTTCGGTGGTCGTGTTGTCCGCTCTGGGCGAGGGAGCACGGCGCTATGTAATCGGGGAGTTCTCATCACTTGGAACCAATCTGCTCATTGTCTTGCCTGGGCGCTCTGAAACCGTTGGCGGGCCTCCTCCCCTGCTTGGCATAACGCCGCGTGATCTTACCGTAGATGATGCTACAGCACTGCTGCGTTCCTCAGCCATCCGCTACGTAGCGCCCATTTCTATTGGTGCTGCACCTGTCTCTAGGGGTGGGCGAGAGCGGGAAGTAACCATCATCGGTTCGACCCCCCATCTCTATCATATCCGCCAAATGAACATGACCCAGGGCCGATTTCTTCCAGAGACGGACCCGTCGCGTGCAGCATCGATCTGCGTGCTCGGTTACAAAACAAAGCAAGAGCTTTTCGGCAATTTTTCACCCTTGGGAGAAACACTTCGTATAGGCGACCGCCGCTTTCGTGTGATCGGAGTCATGGCAAAAAAAGGAGAGTCGGTCGGCCTGGACATGGGCGATGTCATCGTCATTCCGGTGGCCTCTGCACAGGCGCTATTTGACAACCCTTCCCTTTTCAGGATCATGATAGAGGCTCGGGACCGCGAGACCATCGCCCGAGCAAAACAGTCGATTATCAGTACCATCAGGGAGCGTCACGATGGTGAAGATGATATCACCGTTATCAGCCAGGATGCGGTCCTGGCAACCTTTGACCGGATTTTCGCAGTCCTGACGCTGACGGTGGCGGGGATCGCCGCCATCAGCTTGGCCGTTGCCGGAATTTTAATCATGAACGTCATGCTGATCGCTGTCTCTCAGCGCAAGGCTGAAGTAGGACTACTCAAGGCTATCGGCACGCCGAAAGGACAAATCATCTCTTTGTTCCTGGCAGAATCGGCAATCCTTTCCTTGATCGGTGCAACTCTCGGCCTTATCCTGGCAGCGGTTGCTAATGAAGTACTGTCCAGAATTTTTCCGCAGTTCCCAATTGTCGCTCCGGCCTGGTCGCTTGCTGCAGCGGTCGGTGTTGCCCTGGTTACCGGACTAGTTTTTGGTGTTTTACCGGCTCGACAGGCCGCTCGGCTCGACCCGGTTCTTGCCCTTTCCAGACGGTGAACCGCTATGCTTTTCAGAGATATTTTCAGGATTTCTTTCAGTTCCCTGCTTGACCAGCGTCTGCGCAGCTTTCTGACGCTGCTCGGCATTGCCGTCGGTATTGCCGCCGTCGTTCTGCTCACCTCTATCGGTGAAGGTGTTCATCGCTTCACCCTGGCTGAGTTTACCCAGTTCGGCACCAACCTGATCGGCATCAACCCCGGTCGTACCACCACTGCCGGGATGTCAGGAGCGCTGATCAACACGGTTCGGCCGCTGACAATCGCAGACGAAGAGGCGCTCAGGCATATTCCGGGGGTTATCGACACCGTTTCGGTAAT
This sequence comes from Desulfobacterales bacterium, assembly GCA_013042695.1. Taxonomy (GTDB): domain Bacteria; phylum Desulfobacterota; class Desulfobulbia; order Desulfobulbales; family Desulfocapsaceae; genus JABDPQ01. Next base: position 17,837 of record JABDPQ010000261.1, read on the forward strand.
CCAGGGAAATGCAGCAGTAGAATATGAAAAGCGCAGCCGCCGCACCAATATTCTCGGGGTTGGACCTTCCGGTTCCAAAGTCTGGCAGATTAACGTCGCCATGGGCCGATTCCTGCCCAATGATGACAGCCAGACAGCTCGTTCCTTTGTCGTTCTGGGTAGTAAAGTGTATCACGAGTTGTTCGGTAACAGCAGTCCGCTGGGCCGACTTGTCAGGATCGGTGGCGAGCGCTATCGAGTCATTGGTGTTATGGAATCAAAAGGACAGATGCTCGGCTTTGACCTTGATGATGCCGTATATATTCCGACGAGTCGGGCAATGAGCCTGTTTAACTTGGAAAGCCTGATGGAAATAGATGTTCTCTATCGGGAAGGTTTGCAATCAAAGACAATCGCCGCGTTACTAAAAAAGCTCTTGATCAGTCGGCACGGCTACGAGGATTTCACGATTACCACCCAGGATGAAATGCTCAAGGTTCTCGGTTCGGTTTTAGATATCCTGACACTCGCCGTCGGTGGTCTGGGTGCGATCTCACTGCTCGTCGGCGGCGTCGGAATTATTACCATCATGACCATCGCGGTGAATGAACGCACTCCTGAGATCGGGCTGCTCAGAGCGCTTGGTGCCGACCGCCGGCAGATTATCTTCCTTTTCCTGGGTGAGGCAGTCGTTCTTGCCGGTCTGGGTGGCCTGGCTGGATTAATTTTCGGTGCCGGGGGTGCCTGGCTGCTCGGTACATTCGTCCCGACCTTGCCTACCCATACCCCCTGGCAGTATGCGCTTTATGCAGAAATTCTTGCAGCGGTCATCGGCCTGCTTGCCGGGGTGCTGCCAGCACGCCACGCGGCCGGCCTCGATCCGGTCGAAGCATTGCGGGCCGAATGACAGTCATTACTGCATGGAGAGAAAAATTGTAGATAGCATGAGCATTGAGCACTCAAGAATGATTGAGAAAATACTAAATTGCCTGAGCCACTTGCAAAACGCCCTTTTCGTTCAACCTCTACGTTATGCTAAAATTTTTATCCTCGGAATATCAATTATATGCCTGCAGTAAAAATTTTTCGCAAGTCTTGACTTTGAACGAAAATCATCATTTTGCAAAAGGCTCAATTGTCAGCAAATTTATTTTTGGCTTGATAGAAGAGTCCTCTATCCTGATGAACAGACTCTATTTTGTCTGCTTCTTCAAGGGCCCCCAAATACTTGTTTATCTCATTAACATGAGATCCCAGAATGGTGGCAAGATCCTCTAAAGTGCAAGGCCTTCGCAAAACCGTCTCAAGAATAGCTGACTCTATATCGCTTCGATAAGAGTTGAGTCCCTTACGCTCTGGAGCAGCGGCAATAACCTCCACGGAAAATGGCTTGAAAAAATCGGCGATATCTTCAAGCTCACGCCGGGTGGCGCTGCGGATATTGGATACCACCCCGGGACGATCTAAGGTGTTAAGGTGAATGACATCTGGATTGATCCTCTCTATAGCTGTTTTAAGACTCGTAAGCTCATCTGCAGTATCGTTGCATCCGGGCAGAATAAAAATCTCCAGGGCGAATTTTCCCTGGAATTCGTTACGGAAAGACACAAGCCCCTCAATATATGCCTCCATGTCGATGGATGCATGGGGCCGGTTAATGGTTTGCATAGTTGAAATCGACGCCCCGTCAAGAGAGGGCATAACAAGATCCGCCCCGAGCAAAGCCTTTCTCACTTCCTCTTGTTTAAAAAGAGTACCATTGGTCAATACTGCAATGGAAACAAGTGGTTTTCGTTTTCTAATGAACTCGATGACTTCGCCTATACGTGAGTTGAGGCAGGGCTCACCTGATCCTGAAAAAGTTATATATTCGGGGTCGGGATGGTTCTGGAAATAATCGTCAAGTTCTTCTAACACGTCATCGACCGGCACATACTCTTGTCTCTCGACAGTGAAGTCGGTTGTCTGGCCGCACTCACAATAAATGCAGTCAAGAGAGCATGTTTTATGAGGTACAAGATCAACCCCCAAAGAGATACCCAGTCGTCTGGAGGGCACCGGACCAAAAAGATATTTATACATCTTAGTATTTTACATACAGGTTTAAAGGTTCTCGTTAAAATGTTTGGAAGGCTTGCAATTTAGCCAACCAACAAAATAACACACATTGAATAGCCGGCCTAGAGTAACAAGAGGCTACTGCGGTTTTGGCAGGGAAAACATTAGCGAAATATCAACTTTTAAGGAATCAGAATAAAAACAATCTGGTGAGTCTTTAAAACCTTGCTGAAACTGCATACCTATTTTTTTTACCTTGACAGGAGTGACGTCTTTTCGCTAACAATGAGTGTGCATTGTGAGCATATACCCGTAATGCGACTATGTCGCACTAAATTCTATAATCTGGGGAAATCTAATTCGTAAAGATTAGAAATTCATGAATAAGCATGATTAATTCTCAACTTCCTACCAATCAGCAAGAGGAGGATCAGATGGAAAAAGGACAAGAACTTGTCATTGTTGGCTGCAGCGGTTCTGGTGGTCCGGCGGCAATGATGTCAAAAAAACTCATGCCGAATGTTAATGTTACCGTAATACGCAAAGAAGAGTTTTTTATTGTCAGGTGAGCTCTTCCTCACGTCGTGGCCGGTCTGGTCGCAAATGAAAAGATAGTCGTTCCGGATAAGATGCTTCAAGGTATGGGAGTCAATGTCGTACAGCAGGAAGTGACGAAAGTCGATTCAGGAAACAAGGCGGTTCATACCGCCGACGGATATAAATTTAACTATGACAAGTTGTATCTTGCTACAGGAGCTTCTTCTTTTGTGCCACCTATTGAAGGCAATGAATTGGATGGTGTTCTTACCCTGCGAGGGCTTACAGATGCTGATCGGATAAAGGAATTCATTGCTAAAAAGGATGTAAATAATGTTGTCTTTATAGGGGCGGGTTTCATCAGCATGGAAATCGCCTCTTTATTGGCGGACAACGAGTCCATCAACTTCACTATTTCTGTTGTAGAGTTGATGGATCGACCGCTTCCGTTGATGCTCGATAAGGATATGGCCGATTCAGTCCAACAATACCTTGAAGAAAAAGGTTTGAATATACGCACCGGTGAAAAAGTTGAAAAAATACTTGGAGAAAATGGCAAGGTAACCGGCGTGCAACTGGCTTCAGGTGCAACTCTCAAAGCCGATGTGGTCTTCATGAACGTCGGTGTTCAACCAAACATTGAGCTGGCAAAAGAGATTGGCTTAGAAATAGGCAGGTTCGGCATCAAAGTGAATGAGTATCAAGAAACGTCGGATCCGGATATCCTCGCGGGCGGTGACTGTGTGGAGAAGTTTAATTTCATCACTAAAGAACCCACTCCCGGTCAACTTCGAGGACCAGCCGTTGTTCAAGGAAGACTTGCCGCCAAAAGGCTCGCCGGATTTGATATCAAATTTCCTGGTGTCCTTGACGCCGGTGGCTGCAAGATATTTGACATGACAATTACCGCCACCGGTTTTACTGAGGAAAAGGCAGCTGAGCAGGGCCTTGAAACCGTATCAGCAATTGTGGACTCCAGGTCCAAGCACGGCATGATCTCCGGCACAAAACCATGGAAAATAAAACTTGTTTTTGACAAAAAAACCCAAAAAGTCATCGGCGGTCAGATCGTTAGTCATGCGGTTGCGCCAGCGAGGGAAATAGATGCAGTAACTGCATTCATCTTAGGAGAAAAGACCATTCCGGAATTAACAACGTTCACTTCTGCTTGCAACCCAGATATTTCATCTGAACCAAGCGCAGAACCAATCACCATTGCAGCAGAACAGGCACTGCAGAAGTTGAAATATGCATAATGCACTTTCTTCAACAGAATTCTTGGGAAATCATGCAATTATCCCCGACAGCCTCTGCTGTTCGATTGGTTATAATTTTATGCCAAAGATGTCTTTGAAGGTCATCTCCACGATGCCATCTTCTTTATCAACTCGAAATATACCAGAGATATCTGACGGGTAAAAAAGAGCGAGCGTTTTCTTCAACTCCCTCAAGGTATTGCAGAACCCTAAGGCCTCAGCAAAACCGATATGATAGGACCACGGTGCTGAACAAACAAGCAGGTACTTGCCCCTCATGGACATGGTTTCAACGATTCTGCCGCGTTCCTCTTCGACACCGCTTCGATAACTGCTGAGAACGTCCTTTTCGTTCTCTCCGTTTTGCAGATAATCGTTGAGTAAAAAACTCCAAGAATTTTCGAGCAATATTGGACGGATATAGCTTCCTTCTGCTCTGAAGATAGCCATAATTGAATCCTTTCGGCAGTTTGCAATATCACTCAATCCGCCACCATAGTTGATAACAAAGTCACCATCTTCCATCTTCTCAAGCCAACAGAAAATGTACTCATTCTCGGCGGTCTGGATATCTTGTTCTGACTCTTCAGCCCGCAGTTTTTTATCCATTTCCTGTCTGAGGGTCTCAAATGCTTCAGGATCTTCTAACGCGAGTTCTTCTTTGTTGATCTCGTGACTCATAACACACCTATTCGCAGAAGATTCAACCACATAGATAATCTGGTTGTGATGAACGAACTGATATGTAAGTTATAATGCTACGAAAATTGAAAGTCAAACAGGCAAATTTTATACACAAAATGAAGACCGATTTTATCCGTCTATAGGAAAATCAATCGTATCAGGGTTTCTTTAATTGATTTATTAATTCAACAACTTCAGTCATGTTTTCTAGACCACGCACCTGAGTTACAATATCAGAACATACATTTCTTGAGAAAACTGTGGTTGCAAGCGATGCGAATTTAGAAATTATCTCATTCCAGGTGAGCGGATTTTCGGGATCTCCCTTTGGATATTCCAACCGGGCAAAATATTTCTTACCAACTTTGGAGGTGATCTCAACTTTTGCCGGCCATTTTTGTGGAAACTCTTTTTCAATTTCTGGGTCCTCTGTGCAAAAAACTCGAGGCATCAGCTCCCTGATGCCAGGGGAACTGACATTCTCCAGAGAATACTGATCTAAAAAGGCGCTGCCATTTACTATTGCTACCGCAGCTCCAAACGGCATGCTGAACTGTGCGTCAACAACAGATGAGGGATTCATTTTTTTATCAGGCGGTTCAGCAACAAGGGCAAACCCGGCCTTGAGAATACTTACCTGAACACGCTCTATGTCATCCGGCAACAATTCATTATCGTTGACAATCTGCAAGATACAATCGATTGCCCCTTGCTTATAGCGACAGCAGGCATGCGGTTTAATGCTGGTGTTCATAACCTCGTATGGTCTTCCCCAGCCGGCAAGAACCTTTTCGGGGTCTGAAGACCCTGAATAGGCGTGCAGAAAACCAAATCTCCCTTCTATAATGCTCTGCGGTCCGGTAAATCCTTCTTTTGCAAGAAGTGCTGCAATCAAGCCGCTATGGGCTGACCAGCCGGCATGAAACCGTTTAGTATAAGCCCCGTCTGCAAGAAACTCCATGGATCCTGCGGCCTGACTGCCCGCTATGCCCATCGCGTGGGTGATGCCATCTGGGTCCAGTTTGAAGATTTTGGCAGCAGCAACTGCAGCGCCCAGCGTCCCGCAGGTCCCTGTCGGGTGAAACCCTCTGGCGTAATGAGCTGCCGGATCCAAGGCAATGCCAAGCTTTACAGTGACTTCATAACCAGCCACAATGGCTGCTATGAGCTCCTGACCTGAAGACTTCGCTAAGTAGCCAGCGGCAAGCGCTGCAGACATTACTGAGACCGCTGGATGCAGGGAGGCGGCATTTACGACATCATCAAGCTCCAGCGAGTGTGCCGCAACACCCATTGCCAAAGCCGCATAGGGTGCATCAACCCTCAGTTCTGTAGCAATTACCGGAACACCTCCAGGAACATCCTGCCGCACACTACAGAAGCGATGAACAGGGATAGATGATTCTGTTTTCGCTCCTCTAATCGCCACACCGAGATAGTCCAGCAAAAGATATTTTACACGGTCTTGAATCTCATCAGATATATTTTCAAATTGCACCTCATAACACAACTGGGCAATCTCTCTTGTCAGATTCATTGTTAAATCCCCGCTTAATCAATTTTAAAAAACTTTTTCACAGGATTATTTTTTTAGAAAATAGTTGTTTTCATGATACTGGCTTTAACAGGCCTTTTTTGGCGAGGGCGATAAAATGAGCCACGTCAATGTCCTTTGGACAAACGAATGAACAGGCCTTGGAGGAATGGCAGCGGTACACTCCCTCATCGCTGTATAGACATTTCAACCGTTCTTGTTTATTTCTCTCCCGGGAATCCATTACTCTTACAATGCTTGCTAACATGGCATTAGGCCCGAGAAAATTCCTATGACTGCTGATACAGGCAGAGGCACAGCAAAAACAGTTAATACAGCGCGTTGCATCAACATAGCGATCCAAATCGTCAGGGTTTATCTGATGCTCTTCTGCGTCCTGGTTTATCGGTTCGGGATCGATAATATAGGGTTTCGCCTTATCAACACGCTCATAAGCCTTGTCTGTGTCAACCACCAAATCTCTTACGGGAGGGGCAATATCAAGAGGCTCTAACGTGAATGTGGTTGTACCAAAATACTCCACACCATTCTCGACAAGCAGCTCACAAGCAAGGAGCGGTTTCCCGTTTATCTTCATGGAGCAGGTTCCGCACTGCCCATGCTCACACGACGAGCCCCAGGCAAGCGTGGGGTCCAGCTCATCATTGATCCTTCTCAAAACATCAACAAACCGCATAATACGGCCTGCCTGCAGCTGATATTCCTGTACCCAGCGTTTATTTTCATCAGGGTCATACCGGTGTACCTTTAAGGTGATATCATAGGTCAAACTCATATTCTCCACCTATCCGCTCCATTACTCACTGCCGAATATAACATTATTGCCAGCCTCATCCCGATATACGTGAAATCCCTGCCTAGACAAAATTTGTTTGATTATGAAGACAAGGAAAAAAATATTCAGATCCTAATATTTACGCTCAATGAAATCAAAATTCTGATAATGTTCACCACCGGCCTCAAAGATGCTCATATCTACTTCACGGCGACTGAGTTCAACCGTACCGAATTCTGACATTGCTGCCAGGGTATGGTAGTTGAACTGGTCTTTTCTCTCCGGATAGTCATCCCGAAAATGTGCTCCTCTGGATTCCTTTCTCTGAAGTGCTGCGTGACAGATTACCATGGCAACCTCCAGCAGGTTATCTAGCTCCCATCGCTGCACCAACTCCTGGTTCATAGCGACGCCTTTTCCCAAGAGTGGTGTTCTCTTCGCCCGCTGCTGCAGGTCATTGAGCCTTTCGATTGTCTCGTTAA
>JABDPQ010000264.1 GCA_013042695.1 Desulfobacterales bacterium
GATACTCGTTAACAACACCTTCAGGTGACCAGTTGAATGCATAGCCAAGCAGTCCCGTAGGATGTTTGGGCAGCGCCCCGACCCGCAGTTTAATGCTTCTTATTGTCTTGAATTTTCGGGCAAGATCAGCCCCGACAATAGAGATGAAACCAGGCGCCAGACCACATTGCGGTGCCATAACAAAAGAAGAGTTTACACTCAGGGTTTGGATCTTTTTGGTGGTTGCGACGTCTTCCGTCAAATCGAAATAGTGTTTTCCATGTGCTGCAGCGCATTGGGCTACTGATATGTTGAAATGATAGGGTAGGCACGAGATGACCGCGTCATGCGAAGACAGCATGGCAGCCAGCGACTCATATTCTGTGATGTCAAGAGCCTGTGTTGGAAAGGGATGTAAATTACTATTACTCTGGTCTGCTCCGGTTATCTTAAAACCAGTTTTTTGGAGCAGATGTGCAACCAGGTGGCCGACCTTGCCGAGTCCCAGAACAACTATTTTGTCAATTTGTTTGTTCACAAAGCCCCCAAAGTAGACAATTATCTTTGCCAATAATAGAAAAGTATTGGTATTAACTTAAACATGAAACTACTTATTATTTCAACATCAGGAAGTATTTATAACCGTGTATGCAGCACTATGGAGCAGAAAAGTCTGACCCTGGGGGAATTTTATGAGCAACACGATTGAAATGACAGATTATATGAGTTTCCAGAGTTTGCTTGATGACGAGGAAAAACTGGTCCGCGAAACGGCGCGAAGCTTTGTCAATGAGCACGTGCTGCCGATAATTGATCAGCATGCACAGGATGAAACCTTTCCCCACCATTTGATTCCGATCATGGGAGAGCTGGGGTTTTTCGGCTCAACCTTGCCAGAGCAATATGGTTGTGCCGCCCTCTCTGCCGTGGCCTATGGTCTTCTTATGTACGAGCTTGAGAGAGGCGATTCTGCCATGCGCAGTCTTGCTTCTGTTCAGGGATCCTTAGTAATGTATCCGATTTTTGCCTATGGCAGTGAAAATCAGAAAAAATATTGGCTCCCTAAAATGGCTACCGGAGAGATGGTCGGTTGCTTCGGTTTGACGGAACCTGATTTTGGCTCGAATCCAAGCGGCATGAGAACCAAAGCAGTTCGGGAGTCAAGCACTACCTGGCGATTAAATGGGTCCAAGATGTGGATCACCAATGGTACGATAGCAGATGTTGCGGTAATCTGGGCTCGGGCTGAAGATGGAATTCGTGGATTTCTTGTGGAAAAAAATACTCCAGGGTTCTCTGCTCCGCAAATGAAAGGGAAATGGAGTCTACGCGCTTCAGTGACTTCGGAACTCATTCTTGATAATGTCATCGTCGATGAGGAGAAGAGTCTATTGCCTGGTGTTGTTGGACTTAAAGGACCGCTTGGCTGTCTTTCTCAAGCACGATACGGCATTGCCTGGGGCGCTCTCGGGGCTGCTGAGCACTGTTATCAGACCGCGTTGGAGTACTCATTGAGCAGAATCCAGTTTGACAAGCCAATAGCCGGGTTTCAACTACAGCAAAAAAAGCTGGCTGAAATGGTAACTGAGCTGACTAAAGGACAATTATTGGCCCTGCAGGTTGGTCGACTTAAAGATCTGGGAAGTGTCACGCCGGCACAGATATCGATGGCAAAGATGAATAACGTCAACGTGGCTCTTAAGATCTGCAGGACGGCCAGAACCATGCTCGGGGCAAATGGTATTATGGGGGAGTACCCAATCATGCGTCATGCGAACAATCTCGAATCGGTCTACACCTACGAGGGTACGCATGATATACATACCCTCGTCATTGGGCAGGAGGTTTCCGGGCTTGCCGCCTACCGTTAACAATGGCTTAAATGGTAAAGGTGATTCCCTGGGCTAGAGGCATTTCCTTGCCATAATTTATGGTGTTCGTCTGACGACGCATGTAGCTTTTCCAGGCGTCAGAACCCGATTCCCTGCCTCCCCCAGTCTCTTTTTCGCCGCCAAAGGCACCGCCTATTTCAGCCCCTGAGGTCCCAATGTTGACGTTGGCCAGGCCACAATCTGAACCTGTTGCGGAAAGAAATAGTTCGGCTTCCTGGAGATTGTCTGTAAAAATTGAGGAGGAGAGTCCCTGGACGACGTCATTTTGAATGGCAATAGCATTTTCTACACCGCCTGAATATCTTATCAGGTAGAGGATCGGGGCAAACGTTTCTTGCTGGACAATGGCAAAGCTGTTCTCTGCCTCTGCCAGCACCGGCTCGACATAGCAGCCCGATTCAAACCCTTCTCCTTCCAATAAGCGATTTCCGCAGAGAATAGTTCCGCCCTGTTCCTCAAGAGCGTTAAGTGCATTAAAATAGTCGCTAACAGCATGCTGATCAATCAGTGGGCCGACATGGATGGTTTCATCGAGTGGTGTGCCGATTTGCAGTGATTTATAGGCTCTGAGTAAGGCTTGCTTGACCTGATCATATAGTGCTTCATGTACGATAACGCGCCTGGTTGATGTACAGCGTTGACCGGCAGTTCCCACCGCCGAAAAAACGATGGCTGGAATTGCTAGATTGAGGTTGGCCTGTGGTGTGAGGATAATGGCATTGTTGCCGCCCAGCTCGAGTATACATCTGCCAAGTCTATTGGCAACCGTCGTTGCAGCATGTCTGCCAACGGGGGTTGAGCCGGTGACAGAGAGAAGTGGAAGAGCAGTGTCCTGCAGCATCAGCTCACCGATACTCGATCCGCTGCCAATGATGAGATTGAAGATACCTTCCGGTAGGTCGTTGGCCTTGATGATTGTTGCTAATATATTCTGAACAGCAATCGCAGTAAGTGGGGTTTTTGATGATGGTTTCCAGATACTGGTGTCTCCGCAGACTGCCGAAATCATGGCATTCCAGGACCAAACTGCAACCGGAAAGTTAAATGCACTGATGATACCGACGATGCCAAGCGGATGATATTGATCATAAAGCCTGTGTTCCGGACGTTCTGATGCCATGGTAAAGCCATAGAGCTGCCGCGATTGTCCGACAGCGAAATCGCAGATATCTATCATCTCCTGGACCTCACCCATCCCTTCTTGTAGAGATTTTCCCATTTCCCATGAAACAAGCGTACCGAGAGGTTCTTTTTTGGTTCGCAGGACGTTGCTGATCTGGCGGACAATTTCACCTCGGTGAGGCGCTGGTACCGAACGCCATTCATTGAAGGCCCGCTTTGCTGCAACGATGCAATTCCTGTAATCATCTTCGCTGGCGAGATAAACGGATGCAAGTATGGTTCCATCAACCGGTGAGACTACTTCAAGCTCACCACTTTTTGTGCTGCTGCTCCATGAGGTCCCGGTTGATGCACCCCGGTTCTTTGTTTTAATACCTAATGTCTTGAGAAATTCCATATAGCACCTCCACGTGTTGGTGAGATGTCAGGAGAAGTCTGCACATCCTTTTGATCTTGTGAACTCAGCTTATTGAACTGATATCTTTTCTGGCAGGAGCCTCATAGGCTCATTATATTGACTATACATAAGGTAATCAACCATCCAATATCATAATGTTATCATGTGAGTATCAGTTTATCTTCGTGGTTGGGAAGCAATCATGAATGCATGGAAAGCCGGGAGCAGAGTCCAAACAGAAAGGATCATTCTGCATATCACCTGTTTCTTGCTGCTACTGGCAGTTTTGTTTCCGCAACCGCTATATAGTGAATTCGATAATATACAGTTGTTTGAGGATGCGCGGGCTGGGGACCAGGAAGCGCAGTATACACTGGCTCATCTTTTGCTGAAGGGGCAAGGAGGGGTGAGGCAAGATGTTGGCTCAGCCATCAGCTGGTTTGAGCGTTCAGCGGGCAATGGACATAAAGACGCCCCATTTGATCTGGCGTTACTCTATTTAAATGGATCCCTGATTCCAAAAGACAATCGCAAAGCACTATACTGGCTGCATCAGGCAGCTGATGCTGGAAATTCTGAAGCACACTATTATCTGGCACAAATATATAAAGCAAGTGATGTTGAGCAAGCCGTTATCTGGCTCAAACAAGCGGCAGAAGCCGGGCATCAGATGGCCAGTAGGGATCTCAAAGCCTGGTGTGAAGATATACCGATTGCCTGCAAGGGCAGTAGATCAAGCGATAACTAATTGACTGCTTCCCACTCAAGTGCCCGCCATTTTTAAAGATACTAATGTTTTCTGATCTCTTCGAAGATTTTCGGATGAACATTTGACTCCCTGAAGGGGGAAGTCGCATTACCGTGGATGTCATCGAGCAGGGATTTCGGTTCATTTGTAAACTGATCTTCTATCGTCGTATCGGTCTCAGCTTCAATTTTCTCATCAAATGTTGTGATGAGATTCTGATGGCTCCAGCGGGTCAGGTAATAAATGATCATCTCGGGTAGCCGGGTAAAAACTGTTTCGTTGGGCATTGGATCGATAAAACTTGATGCCTGGAGTTTTTCGGATGAAAGCGTCTGGCTACGGTAAAAGGCGTTAAGGAACATAAGTTCCGGCGGCAGGCTTGCTTTGAGTCCTATTTTAGTTAAAAGACGCAGTATTACTCGTATCGAATTTTTGCCTGTCCGGGCGAGGGGGTAGGGGATATAAATTTCTCTTGGGCTTTTCAGGACAAGGTGTGATTTAATCGTCAGAATGATCTGGGCAAGCTCAACAGGGTCCTTATCGACGAAGTGGTAGGTTTTTCCAGCAAATTCTGAACGGTTGTCAAGCATATGATGGATCAGATAAGGCAGCTTTCGTGAATTTGTGTAGGAGTGCATGGTGCCTTTTCTGGTAAACATGCATGGCATTGATTCGTCGGCTACCGAGAAAAGTAGGCGGTGGAAACCTTGGATCTTGTGATCGTGATTACCATAGACGATTCCCAGACGGATGCAGCTGAAATCAAGACCCTCATTTTTTGCCATATAGTTAAGTGTACTTTCGGCCATTAATTTAGATTTGGCATAATTGCTGAGTTGAGCAGTTAATGGGCGATGATCTTCTTCTCTAAGATTTTCGCCAGGTGGCAGCGCCGCTGCGGAACTGAAGAAAATATAGGGAATATTTAGCGCTGCAGCTGCGCGAGCAACATTAATGGCCCCGGCGTAGTTGACTTCAAATGAGAGCTGCGGATCAGAATCAATTTTGGTGATTGCGGCATTGATCACAAAATCAGGTTTGATCGACATCAGGTAGTTGCGAATGTCTGTGCA